>JADIMT010000033.1 GCA_017694595.1 Candidatus Ornithospirochaeta stercoripullorum
GTTTTACAGTAGCAGAATCTGATGTTACCATGAACTCAACAAAAGGAAAATTAGCAGTGTGAGGCACTGCTACAGGAGGTTAGAATGAAGAAGAGAATCGCGGTTATCGCCATTGTGCTGATGGTTGTAAGTAGCCTCGTATTCGCAGCAGGCAGCCAGGAAGCAAAGACTCCTGCAACAACAGTGGATTCCCCTGTTGCTGGAATGAAGGTTGCATATATCATGCAGATGGCTCCATCTGATATCTTCCAGATGTGGTCAGAGTATGCAGAGAAGACAGCAGAAGCGCTTGGCATGGAATATGATGCATTCTTCTGCGGTGGTTCTGATACAACATGGCAGGATACAGTATCCCAGTGTGCAGCTGCCGGTTATGATGGACTTCTTTTAAGCCATGGCGGACAGAACTATGCTTACACATTCCTTACAGATCTTCTTGCTCAGTATCCTGATCTTAAGATCGTAACTTTTGATACTCCGTTCAAGGACCTTAACGGACAGGAACAGAAGATTGAAGGTGTTACACAGTTCTTCCAGCAGGATGCACAGTTCGCAGAACTTCTTCTTGACTACATCTGCAACGGACTCTATCCAGAGAAAGTCGAAGCAGGCGAGCCAGTCAATGTTCTCAAGGTTTGGATTGGACCTAACTTCAACTCCCCATTTGATCGCCGCCAGGTTGGTTATGTGAAGTATGAGGAAGCTGGTCTTATCAACACAGTAGAGACAATCGGACCATCTGATTTCAATAACGCTGAAGCTTCAATGGCAGACGTCACAACAGCAACTCTTGCTAAGTACAAGCCAGGCGAGATCGATGCTATCTGGTGCTGCTATGACCTTTATGCAAGTGGTGTTTACACAGCACTTACACAGGGTGGCTATGACATTCCAATGGTTTCTGTTGACATCTGTAACGCTGATATCGACAAGATGGCAGCTGCAGGATCCCCATGGAAGGCATGTGCAACAACTAACTGGTATTACAATGGTGAGTTCGGCATGAGAGTTCTCGCTCTTGAGCTTGCTGGCGAATACGACAAGATCATCGACCCGATGACAGGTGTTGCAAGTGATTGGCTCGAGCTTCCTACATGTGTTGTTACACAGGATATGGTTGCTGGTGGTGGAATCAACGTAACTAATCTCGACACAGTAGCTGGCGAGAGCTATAGCGACAGATCTTACATGCCAACAACAGATTGGATGGTAAGGCTTCTCGGAGACTGATCAAATCTATTTCAAAGACAGTTCAGCCCTACCTTAACCGGCAGGGCTGATTGTAAAAAGGCAAAAAATTATTGCCTAGCAGAAAGCTTCCCGGAATCTTCCGGGGAGCATATCCGGGGTAACAGATGGAGAAAATCAGACTCGAAACAAAAAATGTCTCGATGGAGTTTCCTGGCGTAAAAGCACTCAGCAATGTTAACTTCTCTATTGAGACAGGATGCATACATGCAGTGCTTGGAGCCAACGGAGCAGGTAAGTCCACGCTCATGAAGGTTCTTGCAGGCGCCAATCCTGGTTATACAGGAGAAATTTTTTACGATGGAAAGCCAATCGAGCTCCGTAAACCTGTTGATGCGAAGAAGATTGGAATACAGATAGTATATCAGGAAGTTGATACTGCTCTTATTCCTTCGCTCACAGTCGCGGAGAACGTTATGTTTAATTACGTCGTCATGAACATGGGTAAAAAACAGTTCATGAACTGGGGGTTCATCAGGAATGAGGCGAAGAAAGTCCTTTCCAGGCTAAACATTGAGCTTGATCTGGGCGCCCTCGTCAGTACGCTGTCACTTGCGCAGAAGCAGATGGTTCTCATTGCGCGAGCAATCCAAAGTTCCTGTAACTTCCTTATTCTTGATGAACCTACAGCGCCTCTCAGCGATACAGAGACTGAAGAGCTCTTCAAGCTTTGTAGACATCTGATCAGCACTGAGAATATCGCAATCATTTTCATCTCTCATCGTATTCACGAAGTCTTGCAAATCTGCTCTTCGTACACAGTCATGAGAAATGGCGAGATTGTTGATTATTCTCCGATTACTGCTGAGACGACCACTAAGGAAATCGTCGAGAAGATGCTTGGAAGATCCTTTGAGGAAACATTCGCAAAGACCCCTGTTCCAATAGGAGAAAAGATTTTCGAAGTTACGAATCTTTCTGATACGGAAGGTAAGGTCAATGATGTTTCACTCTATGTCAGAAGAGGTGAGATCGTCGGAATCGCAGGTCTTGTCGGTGCAGGAAAGACAGAGCTTTGCAAGACGATATTCGGTGCAATGAGGAAATCAGGTGGAACTGTAAAGCTCAATGGTCAGGCTTTGAAGATAAAGAATCCATCGGATGCAGTAAAACAAGGTATTGGACTTGTGCCTGAAGAGCGAAGAAAGGAGGGAGTTCTTGTTTCTGAAAACGTTGATTTCAACCTCAGCGCGGCTTCTCTCTCACAGTTCTGCAATATGGCTTTCATCAATAGGTCAAAGACAAGGACAAATGCCAACAAGTTTGTTGAGTCACTATCGATAAAGACTCCATCGGTTTTCCAGATGGTCAGGAATCTTTCCGGTGGTAACCAGCAGAAAGTTGCAGTCGGCAAGTGGCTGGCAGCTGATTGTGATGTCTATCTCTTTGATGAACCTACAAAAGGTGTTGATGTCGGCGCAAAGGCTGAGATTTTCAAACTCATCAATGATATCGCGAAAGAACAGAACTGCGTCATCTATGCTTCTTGTGAGAACTCGGAGCTGCTTTCCATAACGGACAGGATTTATGTCATGTTCGATGGAAAGATAATGGCAGAGCTGGAGACTAAGAAAACTTCAGAAGACGAGATTATGCACTATGCCGTTGGCAGTACTGATCCGTATAAACCGAATAATGAGGGAGGTCAGAAATGACTAAAACTTTGAGTAATCAGAATAAGCTTATGATAGGGAACAAGACGGCTGGCCGATTCCTGATGGACTGGGCTGCTGTCATTGCGCTCTTTGTTTGTATAATAATTTTCTCTATTCTGAGAGGAAGCGCATTCTTCTCAAAGGCTAATGCAATCAACATCCTGCGTTCGATGTCGATCACCACTATCTTTGCAATTGCCGCAACTGTGACGATGGCTCCAGATGGCTTTGATATGTCTGCGTGTACGCTCGCATCGTTCTCTGCTTACATCTTTGCATCTTCGTTCCTTTGGTTCGGAATGCCTCTTGGGGTGGCTGCAATTGTTACGATTATCTTCACGATGGTCATGTATCTTCTGACGATGTTCCTCATTCTTGTCTGCAAGATCCCTGATATGCTCGCGACTTGTGCTTTGATGTTCGTGCATCAAGGTCTTGGCCTCTGGTGGACAGGTGGCGGTGCTGTATCATCAGGTATGCCTACCCGTTGGGGAACACCTCCTGTAAGGCCAGGCTGGACACAGGACTTCCTTAATATCGGACGTGCACCGTATTGTATTATCATAATGCTTGTGTGTGTCTTCTTTGCATTTGTATTCCTGAACTATACAAAGCATGGTCGCTATCTCTATGCTATGGGTGGCAATAAAGTTGCTGCTAAGCTCTCTGGTATAAACGTGAAGAGATACCGCTTCCTGGCTGGTATGGTAACAGCAGTATTCATCGCTATTGGTGCTATGGTTGTCTGTTCGAGAAACTCTGCCGCTCAGATTACAGGTTGTGATAACTATCTCATGCCATCGCTTTCTGCTGTCTTCGTCGGACGATCTGTCGGAGGAGCTGAGAAGCCTAATGCTATTGGTACGATGATCGGTGCTGCACTTGTTGCTGTACTTGAGAACGGTCTTACAATGATGGGTGTTGTCTATTATGTTCTTCCAGCAGTCAAGGGCGGCGTTCTTGCACTTGCTCTCGTTGCCGCATATGCGACAAAGAAGGAAGACTGAAAAAAGATTTGAAAGCTTTTGCTTTCCGGAGGTTGAAAAAAAATGGCGAAGTATGACGAGTATTTCCTGATGAAAGCGGAGGAAGCTAAAGATTATGCACTCTACAAGCTTCCAGATTTCGGCTGGGATAAAGCAACAATGGAGTGCAAGGAAATCGGTGATGGCAACCTCAACTATGTATTCAAAGTCAAGGATGCCAAAGGCCACTCTGTCATCATCAAACAGGCTGGTGTTGCTCTGAGAATATCTGCAGATATGCATATTTCGACAGATAGGAACAGAATCGAATCCGAGATTCTCATCCTTCAGGGCAAGCTTGCTCCAGGCTTTGTTCCAGAAATATATTTCTATGACACTGTCATGTGTGCTTGCGGCATGGAAGATCTCAGCGATCATGACCTCATGAGAGGTGCTATGATCCAGCATAGAATCTATCCGAAATTCGCAGATCAGATTTCTACATTCATGGCAAACACTCTTATGGGAACGACAGACATCGTTCTTGATCACAAAGAGAAGAAAGAGCTGCAGAAGAAGTACATCAATCCTGAGCTTTGCGAAATCACGGAAGATCTCGTCTATACAGAGCCTTACAATGATGCAAAAGGAAGGAATAATGTATTCCCTCCAAATGCGGAATTCGTGAAGCAGGAGCTCTATGATGATGAGAGCCTGAAGCTGGAAGTTGCTAAGCTTAAGACAGAGTTCATGTGCAATGCACAGTCTCTGATCCATGGCGATTTGCATACCGGCTCTATCTTCATCAATGAAGAGACTACTAAAGTCTTCGATCCAGAGTTCTGTTTTTACGGACCAATGGGATATGATATCGGAAACGTCATTGCGAATATGATTTTCGCATGGTGCAACGGAGATGCCGAAATCGAAGATGCTGGCGAGAAGGAAGTATTCCTGAGCTGGGTAGAGAAGACTATCGTCGATGTGATCGATCTGACAATGAGCAAGATGGAAGCATATTACAAGGAGCATGTCACAGATTTGATGGCAAAGACTCCTGGTTATATGGAGCATTATCTTGCGACAATCCTGGCAGATACAGCTGGCGTTACAGGTCTGGAGCTCAATAGGCGTATTGTTGGCATGGCTAATGTCAAAGACATCACGACTATCAAGGATGAGAAGAAGAGAGCAAGAGCAGAGCGAATCTGCATCATGGCAGCTAAAGTCTACATTGAGCGCAGAGCTGAGCTGAAAGATGGCAAAGCTTTCCTTCAGGTCATGAAAGATATTGCGGCAGCAATCTGAGGAGGAGAACATGAATGCACTTAGCTTAGAGACTGCTATTCTCTCCAATGATAGAAACAAGCTTATCATATTGGATCAGACACTCCTTCCAAATGAAGTGAAGTATCTGGAACTTTCCACTCCAGAATCAATCTGGGAAGCTATATACAAGCTTCGTGTTAGGGGAGCCCCTGCAATCGGTGTCGCAGCAGCTTATGGTATTTATGTTATCACAAAGCAGCTTCAGACAGAGAGCATGGAAGAGTTCGCGGCATACTTCAGGAAAGAGAAAGAGTATCTTGATTCTTCACGTCCTACAGCAGTCAACCTTTCATGGGCGCTCAATCGCATGGAAAAGGTTCTTGATGAGAATCTCTCCAGACTGTCAGTTCCCCAGATGAAAGATCGTCTGGGAGAGGAGGCTGATGCTATCCGTGAAGAAGATATCGCTATAAGCCGCAATATAGGAAAGTATGGCTTTGGGCTTCTGCATCACGGAGATGGCATTCTCACGCATTGCAATGCTGGAACATTGGCAACTGCTAAGTATGGCACAGCTTTAGCTCCTATCTATGTCGCGCTGGAGAATGGCTGGAAGGATCTTCGTGTCTATTGCGATGAGACAAGGCCGCTCCTGCAAGGTGCAAGGCTCAGTGCTTTCGAAATGCAGACAGCTGGTGTCGATACGACACTCATTTGCGATAACATGGCTTCTATTACCATGAAGCGTGGCCTGATCAATATTGTCTTTGTAGGTGCTGACAGGGTAGCTGCAAATGGCGACTTTGCTAACAAAATCGGAACAAGCGGTGTAGCGATTCTTGCTCGTTACTATGGTATTCCGTTCTATGTTGCGGCGCCGACATCAACTATTGATATGTCGCTTGCTTCAGGTGATCTCATTCCTATAGAAGAGAGAAAGCCTGAGGAAGTTACTGAGATGTGGTATGCCCATAGAATGGCTCCGGAAGGAGTTAAAGTATGCAATCCAGCATTTGATGTCACAGATCATTCTCTTGTTACAGGAATCATCACTGACAAAGGCATTGCATACCCACCATTCGATAAAGCATTTGAAGCGATGGGGATAGGGAAATAAAAGGATTAAGGCTCAGCGAGCGCTGAGCCTTATGGCTTAAAGACAGCCTTTCTGGAGAATCAGGCAGGAGTAGAAAGCTTCTTCGGTCGTAGCGATGACAGCATATGCTTTTCTCGCTTCCTCATAGAAGCTGAAGCGTTCAATCATGCCACAGGCATCTGAACCGCGTTCATCATGCTTCGCGACGATTGCTTTGAATTCGTCCCAGACTGGCGTCTCGAGATCTTTATGGCATTCCTGCTTGTCCATGATAAGCACAGGATGCTCGACATCATCGAGAGGCATGAGAGTCAGGATTGCATCCAGAAGTTCTGTTGCTTTAAGCCCATCCGCTCTGATGAGGATGCTGTTCTTGGCTGAGGAGGCTGCCGGGAAGTTTGCGTCCCCGATGACGATTCGGTCACCATGACCCATTTCGTCAAGAACTTTCAGAAGAGAGGGAGAGATACATTTAGGAATTCCTTTCAGCATAGTTTTACCACCTTTTTGTAAAAGGGTATCATCCCGATGCTTCTGATGCAACTTCATAAAACCGATGGTTTCTGCCGTCACAAAGGAGGATTGAAAAATGAAGAAGATTATCAACAAGCCTGAAGATTATACGGATGATATGCTCCGTGGTATTTATACAGCTCATGGCAATGACGTACATTGCACCGCTGATGACCTCAGATGTTATTGCACTTCACACAAGAAAGAAGGAAAGGTGGCAATCATTACAGGTGGAGGCACAGGCCATCTTCCACTATTCCTAGGCTATGTAGGAGAAGGCCTTCTGGACGGCTGTGGTGTTGGCGGAGTCTTCCAGTCTCCATCGGCTGAGCAGATTTACAATGTTGCGAAAGAAGTGGAAGCTGGAGCGGGAATACTCTTCCTCTATGGCAACTATACTGGTGATATCATGAATTTCGATATGGCTTCAGAGCTTCTTGCCATGGAAGGCATCGAGACAAAGTCGATAGTAGGGGCTGATGATGTCAATTCAAACGCAGATTATGATAAGAGACGTGGTGTTGCTGGAATCTTCTTCATGTATAAGTGTGCTGGAGCGAAAGCAGCAGAAATGGGTACGCTCGATGAAGTTCTGGCGGCAGCACAGAAAGCAAAGGATAATACACGCACTGTAGGATTTGCGCTTACTCCTTGCATAATCCCTGAAGTAGGGCATTCCAATTTCACATTGGCTGAGAATGAGATGGCTATGGGCATGGGTATCCATGGTGAGCCCGGCATCTGGAATGGTCCTGTAAAGACATCGAAAGAACTGGCTGAGGAATCTCTCGATACAATACTCAAAGATATGCCTCTCACAAATGGCGATGAGGTTTGCGTGCTTATCAACGGTCTTGGAGCAACATCGCAGGAAGAGCTCTATATCCTTTCTGGTGACGTTGCATCAATACTCAAAGAAAAAGGTATAAAGGTATATAGGACATTTGTCGGAGAGTATGCAACATCGATGGAAATGGCTGGTGCTTCTATCTCTATATGCAAGATTGCAGATGAGGAGATGAGAGGACAGATCGACAAACCTGTCCATACTCCATTCTATTGCCAGGTATGAGGAGGATTGTATGACAGAGATTGCGATTAACGATCTTCCTTCTTTCTTCCAGTCTGTTGCAGATGAGTTCACAAAGCGCAAAGATGAGCTGTGCGAGATGGATGCGAACATGGGAGATGGAGATTTAGGCCTGACGATGAGCAAAGGCTTCTCTGCGCTTCCTGATATCATCAAAGCAAACAGTACAGATGATCTGGGGATGACTCTTGTCAAAAGTGGTATGAAGATGGCATCTGTTGTACCGTCAACAATGGGTACGTTAATGTCTTCAGGTGTTATGACTGGAGGCATGGCTCTCAAAGGAAAGACAGTGCTTGATGCTTCTTCCCTCGTTCTTTTCATCAGAGGTTTCGCTGATGGCATACAGAAGAGAGGAAAGTGCAAGCGTGGTGACAGGACGATTCTCGATGCGATGGCTTCTGCTGCAGATAAGGCAGAAGCTGCAATTAGCGCAGATCCGCAAGCAACGATGAAGGCTATCATCGATAAAGCTGTTGAAGGTGCTGCGGAAGGTGTGGAGGCGACAAAGGAGATGACGCCTGTTTTTGGAAAGGCTGCTGTCTTCGCAGCTAAGGCAAAAGGTGTGCCTGATCAAGGTGCAACAGCTGCATTATATATGCTTAAAGGCATGCAGGATTATATTTCGAAGTAGTTCGCTGGAGGTGTAAATGAAGTACCTGGTCCTTGGATCTGTGAATATAGATCTTACGTTCAGGGTGGATCATATAGTCAATGCAGGAGAGACGCTTGCCAGTGAGAGTGTCTCTCGCAATGCTGGCGGAAAGGGTGCTAATCAAGCAGCTGCGCTAGGAAAAGCAGGGCTTGAAGCATATTATGGAGGGAAGCTTGGAGAAGATGGGGAGTGGATTCTCTCAAAGCTCAGATCCTTTGGTGTCGATACATCACTTTCTGTGATTTCTTCCGATTGCCATACGGGGCAAGCCATCATCCAGATTGATAAATCTGGACAGAATTGCATTGTGCTCGATGCTGGTGGCAACAAGATGATTGATGATGATGAGATTGATTCGATACTCTCCCATTTCTCCGCAGGCGATGTGATCATCATGCAGAATGAAGTCAACTCAATTGCCACAATGATGGAGAAAGCACATGAGAAAGGTATGCGCATCTGCTTCAATCCATCGCCATTTGAAGATTATCTTATGACCTTGCCTCTTTCGTATGTCGATACTTTCTTTGTGAATGAAATCGAAGGAAGGACGATGGCAGGATGGGACAAGGTACCATCAAGCGATGAGGAATTCAGGGAATTGGCTTCCGACTTGCTGTCAATATTCCCTTCTGCTAAATTCGTCCTCACAGCAGGCAAGAAAGGTGCATACTGTGTTTCTGCAAAAGATGGAATCGCATATGCTCCTATTGTGGATTATCCTGTCGTGGATACAACAGGAGCTGGAGACACGTTCTGTGGTTTCTTCCTGGCTGCTACTGAGAGAGGTATGTCTAATCAGGAAGCGCTTGAGAAAGCTAGTATTGCTTCCGGCATTGCCGTATCCAGGCTTGGTGCGATGGAATCCATGCCATTCGGCAAGGAAGTTTTTGGGGTTTAGGAGGATATAATGACTATCAAGGAAGCAAAAGCAGAAGTAGCGCTTTTCATGAAAAGAACATATGACAGAGGGCTGACGACAGCGACTGGTGGGAATATAAGCATGAGGTTTGGCGAAATCATGCTTATTACACCGTCGGGGAAAGACAAAGGTTCCCTGACAGCTGATGACATTGCGGAAGTGGATCTTGCAACAGGTGAGAATCTGACTCCTGACAAGAAGCTCAGCATCGAGACAGACATGCATCGTTCAGTCTATCTTAAGAGAGGGGATGTAAATGCTGTTGTGCACTCCCATCCAGTCTTCGCTTGTCTTTTCACAGCCTCGGAGGAGAAAATCAATACGACGCTTATAGCCGAGAGCTATTTCCTCCTTGATGAAGTAGAGAAGGTCCCTTATCGTCTGATGGGTACGCCTGAGCTGGCAGAAGCCGTAGCAGAGTATGCGCCTGATCACAATGCGCTGTTGCTTGAGAACCATGGTGCGATAGCATTTGGCAAGACACTTATAGCTGCTTTTGACAGACTTGAATGCCTAGAGCAGGCTGCTAAGCTTACTTACTTATCGCATGCAGTTCCAACTCGTGGTATAAATAAGGAAGAACGGGATAGAATCGCCCAGATGAGATAGGAGAGTTTATATGGATAAAGCGAGCGTTGACGCGCTGAAGGATAAAGCTTTTGATATCCGGTGCAGTACAATCCGATGCATAGCTTCTTTTGGATCGGGACATATCGGTGGAAGTATGTCGATAGTCGAGATACTGACATATCTTTATTACAAGGAAATGGACACGGATCCTTCTGATCCGAAGCGATTCGATAGAGACAGACTTGTAGTTTCCAAGGGACATGCGGGTCCTGCAGTCTACGCCACATTGGCTTCCAAAGGTTTTTTCCCCGAAAGCTGGCTCAAGACGCTCAATCAGGGAGGAACGAATCTGCCTTCCCATTGCGATATGACCAAAACTCCAGGTGTTGACTTCACGGGCGGTTCATTGGGACAGGGATTCAGCGCTGCAGTTGGCATTGCGCTTGGTCAGAGAGTGCATAAGCTGTCATCACGTACATTTACGATTATTGGCGATGGAGAGTCGCAGGAAGGACAGATTTGGGAAGCGGCAGAATCCGCTGGAGCCTGGAAGCTCGATAACCTCTTCGCGTTCCTTGATCTCAATGGACAGCAGCTCGATGGCTATACGAAGGACATCATACCTCAGATTCATATACCAGAACGATGGGCTTCTTTCGGCTGGGATGTGCATGAAATCAATGGTCATGATTTCAATGAGATTGAGAAAGCTATCGAAGATTCTAAAAAGGTTTCAGGCATGCCTCATATGATTGTCATGAATACAATCAAGAGCTATGGGTATATCCCAGGAGAAGGCATAAAGAGCAACCATTCGATGCCTATTACTCCAGAAGGCGCTGAGGAAGCTATCAAAGCATTGGCAGAAAGGGAGGGAAGAGTATGAAGGATGCCCATGTATTTTCCCATTACAAAGAAGCTGTTATCGGGGCTGTCGTAGATCTGGCAGCTGAACATCCTGAGATTGTCTTCCTCGATGCAGACCTCTCTTCATGCATTGGATCCACTACATTCCAGAAGAATTATCCTGATAGATTCTTCAATTGCGGTATAGCTGAAGCAAATATGGCTGGAGTAGCTGCAGGACTAGCCTCCATGGGCTTGGTGCCCTTCATCCACTCTTTCGGTTGCTTCGCATCGCGACGTGATTACGATCAGCTGTTCATTTCTGTAGGCTATACGCATCAGACAGTTCATGTCATTGGGTCTGATCCTGGTATCACAGCTCAGTACAATGGCGGTACGCACATGCCGTTTGAAGATATTGCTTTGATGCGCCAGATTCCAGGCATGGTTATTATTGAGCCATCAGATGCTCAGTCGCTCTATGAGCTTACATTGCAAGTCTATGCCAACGGCCATTCTTCTTATATCAGAACACCAAGAAAGGGTATCTGCTACAGATACTCTCCGGAAGATAAGATTGAGCTTGGCAAAGGCATTGAGCTCCGGGATGGCAAAGATATCGCTATTATTGCTACAGGTGCTTTGATGGTAGATGCCGCTATCGCAGCTGCAGATGCACTGAAAGCGAAAGGCATCAATGCTACAGTTGTCGATTTGCATACGATTAGGCCTCTTGATACAGAGCTTATTGAGCGAGTCGCTTGTCGTACAGGCCACGTGCTTGTCTGTGAGAACGGCCGCTATGCTGGAGGTATAGGCGAGATGATCGCTTACCATCTCTCTCAGGTTCATCCAGTGAAGATGGGATTCTTGAATGTCGGAGAGAGATTCGGCGAAGTCGGTAATCTGAAGTATCTTTCAGGAGCATTCGGCTTTACAGCAGATGGTGTCGTTGCAAAAGCAGAGGAGCTGTTGGGAAAGTGAAGCTTCAGCTCCAGCTTGAGACAATTCCAGTATGGGATGGCGTGAAAGAAGGCAGTGAATGTTTTCTTTGCACGCTGATGAAGAAGGCGGAGGAAGATAGTGTAAGGTACTATCTTTCCTCTGCTGTCATGACACCCGAAGTCAGAGTGGAGATGAATAAACATGGTTTTTGTCCTCATCATCTTCATCTTCTGGCTGAAGGTGGCAAGCCTCAGTCGCTTGCATTGGCGATGGACACGTACTACGACGAGAACAAGAGCATCTTCGCTCCGCTCATGGATAAAGTAGATAACTCAAGCAATGCAAGAAAGACTCTGAAAGCAGCAGAAGCATTCTTCGAAGCAGCTCATGCAAGGGAGCAAGGCTGTTTGATCTGCTCGCGTATGGAAGAGAGGCTTGTGCGCTATTGCTATACAGTCGCCTCCCTCTGGGCAACTGATCCAGATTTCAAGAAAGCTCTGGAGGATTCGAAAGGGTTTTGTCTGCATCATACAGAAGAGCTGGTGAAGGTCGCTGACAAGGCGCTTTCTGGTGATGAGCTTGCTGGTTTTGTGAAGACAGTCATAGCGATGCTTGGAAAGAATCTTGATCGTGTCCAGCACGATGATTGGTGGATGACGCAGAAGTATAAAAGTGAAAACAAAGATAAGCCATGGAACGGGGCTGAAGATGCCCAGAAACGCGCTGTTTACAAGCTGATTGGAGAAAGCCGGGTTATTGATCCCCTGAAAAAATAGCTTAGTTTCTTTTCCCTAGCGGCAAGAGAAGCTGGCCATCATCTTTCTTTCCTTCCTCAATCGTGCACCTTCTCAGGACTTCTTCCATGAATGTGTCCTTTTTGATGTGGAGATAATCGATAAAGCCGTTCTCGATTCTGCAGACAAGGAGTGTATCTTGTTTGGGGAATATGGAGAACGCGAGTGTAAGAAGCGGTTTGCGCTTCTCGTGGAAGGCAATAGCTTTCAGCCGCCTCTCTTTTCCTAGATATGAGGAAGACCAGAAGAGTGCAAGTATTATCTGATCGCCTTTCCAGATGACGATGTCTGCTCCCATAAGACCCGTATCGATATTGACTGCAGGCGGGAAGAATGGACGCAGACATGCTGCGATGCGGGTAGAAGTACTCTCGTGTCTAGGTTTCAGCTCCTTTGGTATCTCAGGTCTAGCTAAGTATTGCTGCATGCCGCTTTTGAAAGAGGCAAAGGTATCGAGAATCACTTCCTTTTCTGACATATTTTAATCCTTATACTCTATCGTCCACTCCATTTCGCTTACAGCTTTTATAGTGTTGAAGATGGAGCATTCTTCAGCAGCTTTAGTGGCAAGAGATTCAAATTCCGCTTTATCTGTAACAGCTGTGGCTGTTATCTTCAGAACTGTTTTCTCAAGCATTGTTGGAATACTGTCACGTTTTGTGCCTTCCACTGCGATATCAACAGAAGACCATCTGACACTATGCTTTATGGAGAGCATTGTCAGATAAAAGCATCCAGAGAGGGCTCCAAGAAGATATTCATATGGTCCTGTTGACTGTGTGAAATCAAATTCCTTTCCGATAGCGTTTTCAAAGTAACGTCGGCTGTTGTCAAAGTGAGCTGTGATTGTTCTCATCTGTCCCATAAGCGGAGTATAACACAGAAAGCAGAAACTGCTAATATGAAGAAAGCCAAAGGTGCAAGACTAATTATTTCCCTGATTTAGTGTTTGTCTCTTATTAGATAGTCTTATGCGAAGCTATGGTTGCTGTTGCTATATATGCAGTTGCAAAAGCCCATGTAAGGCTGTAGCCTCCGCAATCTGCATCGACGTCGATTATATCACCAGCAAAGTAGAGATTCGGTATCAACTTTGATTCCATAGTGGAGGCATTGATCTCGGCTGTCTTTACGCCTCCTGCAGTGCTCATTGCTCCCTGTGCGATGGGATAGGCTGTATAGATGCCGTTTGAAAGAGCTTCTGAAGCTTCTTGCTCTTCTTTAGCTGAAAGATTTGCGATCTTTTTCTCTGCGATATCCCCCAGTATTGCTTTTGCAAGACGTGGTGGTATAGAAAGGCTGTTTTTCAGCAGGGCACTTCCTTTGGTCTCTCTCAATGCTTTCAGTTCCGGTGCATCGAATTTGATTGCTATCTTCTCTTTTCCATTCAGCAAGTACGAAAAGTCTTCAGCGACAGGACCGGAGATGCCACGTTTGGTGATTACAGCCATCCCTGATATGGCTTTCTTGCCCTTCTTTATTGTGATGTAAGTGCTTACCCCTTCTGCTTCTTTGAGCGATGGCTCGAGATTGAGAGGCGCAAGAACGGGACGGGGTGGTGTGATACAATGGCCTAGTTCTTTAATCAGATGATACCCTGATCCATCAGAGCCTGTATGTGGGTATGCCATGCCACCTGTTGCTATGATGACATTCTTTGCTTCAATTGATGTTGTACCTGTCTTTATGAGAAAGAAATCATCTTTCTTAATTATTGAATCAGCTCTGCCTTGTATAATCCTTTGCTGATTGCAAAGAAGAGCTTTTAGCACATCAGCAGCGTTCCCGGAAGACGGGAATATCTTGCCATCTTCATTTACTGGGGTTACTCCAAATTTCTTGAGATGTCTGATTATGTCTTCAGGTGTGTGTGAATAGAGAACCTTCCGGATAAACGGAAGGCTCCCATGATAATGCTCCAAGAGTTCACTAACAGGGGATAGATGTGTGTAATTGCATCTTCCCCCGCCTGTCAGGAGGAGCTTTCTGCCACAGCTTTCATTGCGTTCAAGTATGACTGCATCGGTAAGGAGCGATGAAGCATAAAGCCCAGCTGCTCCTCCTCCGATGATAAGTGTTTCAATCATTGTCCTCTTTCACGACAGCGAGGTGAAGCTCATCAAGCTGCTTCTGCTCAACATATGATGGACTGTCATCCATCGGAGAGAGCGCTGCTGTGTTTTTCGGGAATGCTATGACTTCCTTGATAGATTGTTCATTAGCGATAATCATGCACAGTCTGTCGATGCCAGGTGCAATTCCTCCATGTGGTGGTGGGCTGAAGCGGAAGGCATCCAGGAGGAAGCCAAAGCGCTCCTTGGATACATCATCTGGTATGTTGCAGATTCTGAAGATTCTCTTCTGCAGCTCAACATCATGGATTCTTATCGAGCCTGAAGCGAGTTCATAGCCGTTGAGCACGAGATCGTAGAGATCGCCCTTCACAGAACCTGGGTCGGACTCAAGCGTGTCGATGTATTCAACCTGTGGCATTGAGAACATGTGGTGTGCCGCTTCCCAGTGCCCTTCATCCTCGTTGTATTCAAAGAGTGGGAAGTCGATAATCCAGCAGAACTCGAAGCCTGGTTTGATGAGATTGAGATTAGAGCCAAGGCGTGAGCGGACAGCACCCATTGATGTACAGCACTTCTTCCAATCTTTCTCTGCAATGAGAAGAATCACATCTCCATCTTTGGCACCTGTCTCTTCCAGCACTTTGTTCTCAAGGCCTTGGAAGAACTTTGAAACACCGCCAGAGATGGTACCGTTCTCACATTTCATCCAAGCTAAGCCATGTGCGCCATAGATCTTCGCAGCGCTTTCAAGCTCTGAGAGGTACTTTCGTGTATACTCATGACCTTCAGTCTTAGGAGCTACGACATATTTGACATAGCCGCCTTCTGAAAGCGTATCTGTGAAAGCTTTGAAGCTGGAAAGAGATGCAAAAGATGAAGCATCTTTTATCTCAATGCCGAACCTCAGGTCAGGTTTGTCGCATCCATATGTATTCATTGCATCATGGTATGCGATACGGCGGAAATGAGCGGGGAGATCCACATTGAGTACTTTCTTGAAGACATTGTTGAAGAGCTCTTCTATCAGCTCAAGCACATCATCACGCTTCACATAGCTCATCTCGATATCGAGCTGAGTGAATTCAAGCTGTCTGTCACCTCTTGGGTCCTCATCCCTATAGCAGCGTGCTATCTGGAAGTACTTATCGAAGCCCGAGACCATGAGAAGTTGTTTATAGAGCTGTGGTGACTGAGGAAGTGCAAAGAATTTACCCGGATAGATTCTCGAAGGGACGAGGAAGTCTCTCGCTCCTTCCGGAGTGCTTCTGATAAGCGTAGGAGTCTCGATCTCGAGGAAATCAGTACCATAGAAATACTCTCTGATCGCTTTTACGATTTCATGGCGCATCTTGATTCTCTGCTGCATGCCAAAGCATCTGAGATCAAGATAGCGGTATTTAAGTCTCAAGTCTTCGCGCGAGTTGTTCTCTTCATCGATCATGAAGGGGAGTGTGTCACACTTTGAAAGAATTTCGATTTTCTCGGCTTTGACTTCAATCTCTCCAGTTGCCATCTCCGGATTGATCATCTCATCTGGTCGTCTGCGTACAATGCCTTTTACCGCGATGCAGTACTCGAGCTTAAGTTCATTCGCTTTTGCTTGCAGAGTTTCATCTGCATCATCATCGACGACAACCTGTGTAATACCATAGCGGTCACGGAGATTGATGAAGTGGAGTGCTCCGTGGTTCCTGTTTCTGTGTACCCAGCCATTGAGTACGACTGTCTTGCCTTCATCTGCAGCTTTCAGGGCACCGCAGGTAACAGTGCGTTGCATGAATGCTTCTTCCATTGATTCCTCCAGAGGACTTGCCAGTCCCTCATGCGTGCAGGATTATGCTGACCTGCAAGCAGCTGCCAGCATTATATCATGCAAATCTGCTTAAGTCCTCATTGCATGAGAATGCTTAACGGATATTACCATCTCAATGGACAAAAGAAAAGCGAGCATGCGCTGTTTGTCCGTGGGGGGATCTGAGGTTTTCTGCGTTCATGCTCGCTGTCTGTAATATCGCATCAATTCCGGATTTTGAAAATGAAGAATTTGTGAAGTTAATAGCTTTTTTCACGTGAATGAAAATATGACAACGGGGGTGTTAAATTGCCTTGTATTTCGCGCTCTTTATGAAAAGGTGGCAGAAAGTATCATTTTTAGTTTGTAATACGAAGAATTTTGCCTCTTGAAATTGAATCGGAATAATACTTACCAAATGTAAAGTAAATTCGGAATGTAACCATGTTTAGTAGATCATTTATGCAGACTGTCTGGTTGCTGATGTCAAAATTATCTGTCCCTGATGCTCAAGTAGATGGACTTTAACAAAAAAAGGACCCGCAATGCTTATGCATGGGGCCCTTCTGTCTCAGCGATGCTTTGAGGGTAGTTCCCTGACGATGAAACGATTCTCCTGCAGATACCTTATAGCTTCAACAGCAGCACGTGCGGCGCTGGTTGTTGTTGTGTAAGGGATATGGGCGCGTACAGCTTCTGTTCTTATATCATCATCGCTCTGGCGCGAGCGGAAACCCATAGGAGTGTTGATGATTAAGTCAGCTTTCTTCTCCCTGATATAATCAACGATATTAGGATGCCCATCCTGTGTCTTGAGAACCACATCTGCCAGTATTCCTGCGCTGTAAAGGTCTCTTGCGGTGCCTTTTGTGGCAAGAATATGGAAGCCAAGCTCTTCAAGCGCTTTTGCAATCGGAACAATAGTAGCCCTGTCTTTGCTGTTCACGCTGATAATG
Organism: Candidatus Ornithospirochaeta stercoripullorum; assembly: GCA_017694595.1. Classification (GTDB taxonomy): domain Bacteria; phylum Spirochaetota; class Spirochaetia; order Sphaerochaetales; family Sphaerochaetaceae; genus Ornithospirochaeta; species Ornithospirochaeta stercoripullorum. The sequence goes on from JADIMT010000033.1 coordinate 17,392, forward strand.
ACTCTGCCTTTTGTCGGGAGCTTGTTGAATGACGCGGCCTGGCTCTTTGCATAAGCTTCACCGAATGTCCTTCCATAGCCTACAACTTCACCAGTGCTCCTCATCTCTGGCCCTAGAGCAGGGTCGACATGGGGGAAGCGATCGAATGAGAATACAGCCTCCTTGATTGCCCAGCCTGTGATGCAATGGCCTTCTGCCCATCCTCCTTCCTCTTTGACAAGTCCCTGTGCTACAAGATCTTCGCCTTGCCAGATCCTGACAGCAGCTTCCACGAGATCGACTCCACTTGATTTTGAGATGAATGGAACAGTACGGCTGCCTCTTGGGTTCACTTCGATGATGTATAGCTTGCCATCCTTCTCTGCGAACTGGATATTCATCAAGCCTTGCACGTTCAGATGTTTAGCAAGCTTGAGCGTCCATTCGCGCATCTCCTGCAGTATTTCAGGTTTGCTTTTGTAAGGAGGGAAGACTGCTGCGCTGTCGCCTGAGTGGATACCTGCCGCTTCTATATGCTGCAGTATGCCTCCGATATAAACAGATTTGCCATCGGAGACTGCATCCAGATCATACTCGAACGCATCCTCCAGGAACTGATCTACAAGAACAGGAGCTTCCGGCGAGACAGTGACTTCCGGTTTTCTCATGAACTCTTCCAGCCCGCTGTCATCGTATGCGATGAACATAGCTCTTCCTCCAAGGACGAAAGATGGTCGGAGAAGGACAGGAAAGCCAATCTCATGTGCTTTCTCTTTGATTTCCTCGACAGATGAAGCGCTTCTGTTCTCTGGCTGTCTTAATCCAAGTTTTTTGACAAGCTGTGAAAAGAGACCTCTATCCTCTGTCTCATCGATGCTCTCGAGTGATGTTCCTATGATGTGTGCACCATTTCTTTCCAGTTCTGCCGCCATGTTGAGAGGAGTCTGGCCACCGAGCTGTACGACAACGTCTTTTGTGCCTTCTTTCTCCATGATAGCTAGTACATCTTCTGCTGTGAGTGGTGCGATATAAAGTCTGTCGGATGTGTTGTAGTCCGTACTTACAGTCTCTGGATTGCTGTTGATCATCACAGTTTTTCTGCCAAGCTTTCTGAAAGCACGAGAGGAGAGTGTGCAGCATGTATCGAATTCTAGGCCTTGGCCGATTCTGTTCGGACCTGAGGCGATGATTATCACAGCATCCTTGCCAAGCCCTTCGCCTTCATCCTCTTCATCATATGATGTATAGCAATATGGTGTAAGCGCTTCGAACTCTCCTGCGCATGTGTCTACATAGTGGCGTGCAGGAATCATCCTGATGGGTGGCTTGCAGCCTGAAAGCTTTTCGATGTACTTATCTGAGAGTCCGGCTTTCTTAGCTTCTGTATAAAGCTTATCTGTAAGACTTCCTTTCTCAAGTTCGTCTTCAATGGCTTTCTGCTCTTCAAGAAGCGAGAGGAAGTAGATATCAAAACCGGTGATTCTTGAAAGCTTCCCGAGGTCTTTCTCTCCCTTCTTGATAGCTGTGTAAGCTGCAAGATATCTTAAGGGGTGTGCAGAGCGCAATAGAAGGTCAGCATCATATCGATTCTCATCGAGAGCTGTTATGCCTTCCAGCTTCTGCTCAGATGACCTGAACGCTTTGTTCATTGCTTCAAGAGCTGTTCTTCCAAGAGCGAGTGTCTCTCCAACTGATCTCATCTGTGTTCCGAGCGCAGAGGCTTCTAGAGGGAACTTCTCCAGCTCGAATCGTGGAACTTTAACAGCAACATAGTCTAGCGCAGGCTCAAAGCATGAGACGCTTTCCCCTGTGATTTCATTCTTTACTTCGTCGAGCGTGTAGCCTACAGCGAGCTTCGCGGAGATTCTTGCAATCGGAAAACCTGTAGCCTTGCTTGCTAGGGCGGAGGAGCGTGAGACACGTGGATTCATCTCGATGACTATCATTCTGGAATGATCTGGAGAGAGTGCGAATTGTACGTTGGAACCACCGCAGTCAACACCTACAGCCCTGAGAATTTCAATCGAGGCAGTTCTCATCTTCTGATACTCTTTATCATTTAGGGTCTGGATCGGTGCTATCGTGATGCTATCGCCTGTATGGACTCCCATCGGATCTACGTTCTCAATAGAGCATACGATTATTGCATTGTCCTTTCTGTCTCTCATGACTTCCATCTCGAACTCCCTCCAGCCTATGAGGGATTCCTCGATGAGGATTTCGCTGACAGGGCTCATCGCAAGCGCATGTTCGCAGAGCGGGATGAAATCCTCTTCTTTCTCTGCTATGGAGCCACCCATTCCGCCAAGCGTGAAAGATGGTCGGATGATCAATGGAAGCGGGATATTCTTCTTCACTTCCAGTGCTTCTTCGATGTTGTGTGCGATACCGCTTCTTGCGCTTTCGTAGCCGAGTGAGCTGATGATGTCTTTGAAGAGACCTCTGTCTTCTGCTTTCTCGATAGCGTCAGCAGAAGCCCCGATGACTTTTACGCCATATTTGTCGAGTATGCCTTCCTTCTGGAGCTCCATTGTCAAGTTGAGAGCAGTCTGTCCGCCCATAGTAGAGAGAATCGCATCAGGACCTACCTGATCGAAGATTCGCTCGATATATTCTTTCTTCAGAGGTTCCAGGAAGATATGGTCAGCCAAGCCTGGAGTTGTCATGACAGTAGCTGGGTTTGGGTTTATGAGAGAGACTTCATAGCCTTCTTCTTTCAGCGCTCTGACAGCCTGGTTTCCAGAGTAGTCGAATTCGCAGGCCTGTCCGATAACGATAGGTCCTGAACCTATAACAAGTATATGGTGGATATCATCTCTTCTCATCTGGCTTTCTCCATGAAAACATTGAAAATCGCATCGCCTTCTTCAGGTCCTGGCGCAGCTTCTGGGTGGAACTGTACCGATCTGACATTCAGCGTCTCATCGTAAAGTCCTTCAACTGTGCCATCATCAGCATTCTCGAACCATATTGCAGTTGTTGCAGGAAGCGATGAGCGTACAGTCATGAAGCCATGATTTTGCGCTGTGACGAATGTGCGTCCCGTGAGAGTGTCGCGCACAGGCTGGTTTGAGCCATGATGGCCGAATTTCATCTTCTCTGTCTTTCCGCCAATAGCAATCGTGATGATCTGATGACCTAAGCAGATGCCTTCGATTGGAAGTTCTCCGATGAGGCTCTTCGTCAATTCTACTGCGTCAGTGAGCAATGCAGGATCTCCAGGGCCGTTTGACAGGAACAGAGCGGAAGGGGAGAGTGCGATGATCTCTTCTTTTTTCACTGTGTGCGGAAAAAGAGTCACACTAGCGCCATGTCTGTATAGGCTGGCGATGATGGAGCGCTTGATGCCATAGTCGATAACAGCAAAGTGCTTCTTAGCATTCACCGGAGGCTTTGCAAAACCAGGTCCGAGGTCTGGATTTGTTACAGCTTGTTTCACTGAGACTCCATCGATCAGGTCCCGTTCTGTAATCTCTGGGAAAGAGGCGAGGAGTGTCTCTGCCTCTGTTCTCTTTTCTGGCGTGAAGATTACAGCGTTCTGAGAGCCATGATCTCGCAAGTGCAGCGTGAGGGCGCGTGTATCAACGCCTTCGATTCCTGTAATGCCTTCTCTTTTCATGAACTCGTCGAGCGTGATTCGGCCTTCCATCACAGGCCCTCTGTATAGCTTTTTCACAATAAGGCCTGTTGCTTTGATTCCGCTGCTCTGGTTGTCTGTGGATGAAATGCCATAATTGCCGATCATGGGGCTGGTCATTGTGACTATCTGCCCCGCGTAAGAAGGGTCTGTGAGTATTTCCTGATAACCGGGAATACCTGTATTGAATACAGCTTCCCCGATGCTGATAGGATTGTCTGCACCGAATGCGATTCCGGTGAATTCCTTGCCATCTTTAAGTTTGAGTATTGCCTGTCTTTCCATCGTTTTTCAGGCAATAGTACAGTGATTTTATGTGCTTTTTCAACGAGTGCACCGCAAAAACAACACAGTGCAACAGCTTTGCAACATTATTCCGAGATTGTTATGTCTCCACGTGTGGAGAATGCTGTGATTTCTGCGTCCTCTGGGCCTCCAGACGGTGGAAGTGCGTCGCCATATATCATTGCATCCCCCATCTCTGTGGACCAGGAGACTGAACGGTCGCTGCTGATGATGTTTATTGCGCCTGAGTCTGTCTTTGCGCTGATGAGGTTCTTTCCAGTTGGAACGACATATATGCTTCCGCTCTTTGCTTCTGCCATTATATTTCCTAGCGCTCCGATAGCTCTGATGTATCCAGTGCCATTATTGATGGTAGTGTCTTCTGTATAAGTATCTGTCAGGATGATGTTTCCGGAATTGCTCTTTGCTCTCAGTGTAGTGGAGGATGTACCTGTGATCATCATGCTTCCAGTCATTGAGCTGAGTTCTATATCTTGTGTCATGGCAGTATCCATCACGATATCGCCGGATGTGGTTGATACTGTGATGGATTTAGTTCTCTGCCAAGAGGGCAGGCAGATCTGCAAGATACCTTTGCCTCTGGTCGTGATGTTGATAGCATCGCCGCTTTCATTGACTTCAAACTCTCTTGAAGTGTGCTGCTCTATGTATGCGTCAACACGTTCTTCTGTCGTGATGAATACAGATGTGTCCTTTGAATCTATCACTATCTTCGTAGAGGAAGAGACAGGGATTGTTGCATTCTTATCTGAGCCAAGCATGATGCTGATGACAAGAATAGTTACGATAGCTAAGGCTGCTGATATAGTTATAATCATCCTTTGCCTGGCATTCTTGTGCATCATTTACCTTCCCTGAACCTCTCGTCCCAGTCGCGTTCCTTGTCGTAGCTTGCGCTCTTTTCCTCTTTGACTTCCTCAAAGTGCACATCAACAGTGTCACTGTCTCCGTATGTTCCGATTATATCATGCTCACTCTGCATGGGAAGGATGAGTGCAAGAAGAAAATAGATGATGATGCCAGGAACGATACCCGAGAAGATGACAAGGAGAAAGACGATCACTCTTGTCATTTCAGGATTTAGGCCTCTCCACTCTGCAAGTCCTGTAGCTACGCCGAATATTTCCCCGCGCGGAGAACGTGTCCATCGCTTTGTTCTTACATTTGTCCTTTTCATCAGATCCCCGCTTTCTTCTTGAGCTCTGCAAGCTCTCTTTCTATCTCGTCAGATTTCTCCATCTCTTCAAAGCCCCTGTTGAGATCATTCTCCGCGTTCATTCGGTTTATTCGCTTCTCCATCTCCTCAAACCGGGCTTCTGTGTCCTTTCTGATGGATTCCCTCGCTTTCTTCTCGTTTCTGGCTCTTTCCTGTTTTTCTTTGATGATCCTGAAGCGAGCTTTTGATTCCGAGAGTTTTTCCTCAAGAGAGGCTATGTCCTTCCTGCTCTCTGCTACTGTAGCTCTGTTCTCTTCGAGAAGCTTCGCGCTTTGCTCCGCTTCTTTTTTCATCTGCAGCTTCTCTGCAAGTGCTTCGCGTGCCAGGTCTTCCTTGCCTTTTGAGATGGCAAGCATCGCTCTTTTCTCCCATCGCTGAGAGGCTTCTTCCGCTTCTTTTACAGCTTTTTCCAGCTTGGCGCCTTCTGCCATGGATGAGGCACAGGAACTTTTAAGCTCTATGAGCGTGTCTTCCATTTCCTGAATCATCATGCGGAGCATCTTCTCTGGATCTTCTGCTTTGTCCAGCATGGCATTCATATTCGCATTTATGATGTCGATGAATCTTGAGAATATATTCATAAAATCCTCCATCAGGGAACTCACAGCATTGTGCTGCGAGAGGAATGATGAAAGGCAAGGACTTCGGTAAGCCTCCGCCCCGCCAGTAGTCAAGCAAGGCATTTTCATGCCTACGGGTTCATCCCGTCTAGTTCTTGACGTTATCTCCTGTGACTCTTTATGCAAGGATTATGCCAAAAGAGAATGATTCTGTATATCTTATTCTTTTCGATGGTTCAATATGCCTTTAAATGGTATAATCCGCCATATGGGAAGAGAAAACATCAGGGAAGGCATTGGCGAGAGCGAAGTCTATCTCGATTTCATCGAAGCTGTTTCAAGAGCCAGCAAAGTCGATAGGCCTGTAATCCTTGTTGGCGAGCGTGGAAGCGGCAAGGAGCTGGCTGCAAGGAGATTGCACTATCTTTCATCTCGTTGGCAAGGACCGCTGGTGACTGTAAATCTGGCTTCTCTTCCAGAATCTTTGATCGAGACTGAGCTTTTTGGCTATGAGAGTGGTGCATTCACTGGGGCAAAAGGAACAAGGAAGGGAAGATTTGAAGAAGCTGAGGGCGGAACGCTCTTCCTGGATGAGATAGGACTTGTGCCTTTATCGGTACAAGAGAAGATTCTCAGGACTGTTGAATATGGAACTTTTGAACGTGTGGGATCTTCTGAGACGAGGCATACGGATGTCCGGATAGTCTCCGCTACTAATGCTGACTTGAAACAATTGGCTAAAGAAGGAAAATTCAAAGAGGATCTTCTGGACAGGCTTTCCTTTGAAGTGCTTTTCGTCCCGCCTTTGCGTGAGCGTGGAGATGATATAATGCTGTTGGCTAATCATTTCGCGGCAAGGATGGCGACGGAATGCTCATTGCCCGAACTGCCATATTTCTCGCAGGAAGCAGAGAAGAAGCTGCGGAGTTATCAATGGCCTGGAAACATCAGAGAGCTGAAGAATACAGTAGAGAGGGCTGTGTATAGGAGTGCAAAGCAGGAGATTGATGAGATAATCTTCGATCCGTTCGTCAATCCTTTTCCCTGTCCTGAAAGAGATGATGAGAATCTCTTTTCATCATATTCCCTCTCTGATTACCCATGCATTCATGATGATGTGGATATCCTCTTCTTCAGGAAAGCTCTCCTTGAAAGCGGTGGCAATCAGAAGAGAGCTGCTGAAAAATTGGATATTACATATGATCAATTCCGTGGAGTCTATAGAAAGCTCAGAGAGCGAATCACGCAGGACCCACAGGCAGAATAATGGCAAGTGCGAAGTAGATTGCAAGGGTTGGAAGGAAGCCAAGTGCGCATGCTGCTGCAATCCAGAGCGCTCTGACTAGGAGCAGTGGAATCCCAAATCGTCTGGAAAAGCCTTCCGCGATGCCGAAGACAAGGCCATTGGGCACTCTCATCAGCTTTTTCCTGTATGCGTCTTCATGCATTTGCCGCCTCTTTTATCCTTCTGAGCTCATTGTCGATGGCTTCTTCTCTTTCCATGTCTTCGAAAGACTGGGAGGGCTTTGAGGCGCTGCAAGAGAGATCGGCCTCCGCTTCCCATGCCTCGATGCGCGTGTTTATTTTCTCTATCTTCTCCCTCCACCTCAGGCTTTCACTTTCCCTGATTGCCGCGTTGGCTTTGAGGCGCGCTTTTGCGCTTTGGCATCTGGCTTTCATCGATGAAGCTTTCGCTTTCATTTCATCAAGCTTCTCTTCAGTCTTGGAAAGCGTATCGGAAAGTGACAGGATAGTCTTGCCGAGGTCTTTGGCTTCGCTTTCACATTCGTCTGCTTTCTTCTCTGCATCAAGCTTTGCGCTGATAGCTTCCCTTGCCATCTCTTCATTGTTCCTGGCAAGAGCAAGGCGTGCTCTCGCTTCCCATCTTCCTGCTTCGGCGCGTCTTTCGACAGCATTTCCCTCGAGTGAGTCTTTTTCAGCTTTTTTCTCAGCGATAGTGCTTTTGAGCTTGTCTTTTGCATCTTCGAGTTTTCTGATAGAGAGGTCTATCATCTTCTCTGGATTCTCCACCCTGTCCAGCGCGGAATTTACGTTCGATGAGATTATATCTCCGAGTCTTTTGAATGCGTTCATTTGTTTTTCTCCTTGCACTCCATATGCAACGAACGTGCCAAATCATGAAATATAATGGAAAAATGAATATTAAAGGTTGAATTTACCAGTACATGGTTCAATTAACCTTTTAAATTAGTATTTTAGAAGATGGAGCTGCGTATTTGTTTGTGATAATATCTTGATATGAACCTATACATGGTTGCCACCCCAATCGGAAATCTAGAAGACATGACATACAGGGCTGTCAGAGTGCTCTCTGAAGTCGATGTCATCGCATGTGAAGACACGAGGCATACTGCACAGCTTCTCTCTCATTATGGAATACACAAGAAGCTGATAGCCTGCCATGCGCACAATGAGGTGGAGAGCTCGCAAGGCATCCTTGCATTGCTGGATGAAGGAAAGAATGTTGCATACTGCTCTGATGCAGGAACCCCAGGTGTTTCCGATCCTGGTGCTAGGCTGGTTGAAGCTGTGCGAAGCTCTGAGCGACACAGCATCATTCCTTTGCCAGGTGCTTCTGCCGTTGTCACGCTTGTCTCTGTCGCAGGGAATATTGGCAAGAGTTTCACATTCGAAGGTTTTCTCTCGCCGAAAAAAGGCAGAAGGACAAAACGCTTGGAGAAGCTTTTCAGCGATGGTAATGCGTTTGTGATTTATGAGTCACCGTTCCGCATCCTGAAAACGCTTGAGGATATAAAAGGAGTTTCCCCTGATTGCCGTATAGTGGCAGGTCGTGAGCTCACGAAAACTTTTGAAGAGATCATCACAGGAAGCATTGCGAGCGTAATCGATAAGCTGAAAGCGAAAGATAGGATCAAAGGTGAGTTCGCATTGATTGTCATTCCGGAGACTGATGATGATAACAGTGAAGAAGTTCCAGACTCTCAAACCGAGAGTACAGCTGAGAAAGGCTGCTGACATCTTCCATGAAGCTTCGATAAAGCAGACTGATGAACGCTATCTTGAGGCTGTTCTTGGCATTGTTCTCTCTTCATCTTTGGTTGATAGAGAGGCTGCCAGCAGGATTGAAGCGTTCTTCCGAAAAGGCGACAGGGTAAGCTTTGATGATATCTATTACACATTGCTTTCGCTTCTTGGGGATGTTCCAGCTGAATGGGATGCACAGAATGATGATGGCTCTATTGACTGGTCAGGGAGGAAAACGCTGCCTCATATGCTCTTTCTTGATCATCTCAGATCGCCTTACAATATTGGTTCGATTTTCAGAAACGCAGAAGCGTTTGCTGTGAGCGAGATTATCATTGCGCCTGGAAGTGCATCCCCTTTGCATCCAAGAGCTGTCAGGACATCACGCTCAACAGTTGAAGCTGTCAGCTGGAGAGAAGGGGAATTGGAGGAAATCCCCAGCACTATGCCAGTCTTCGCTCTTGAGACAGGTGGAACTGATATAAGAGAGTTCGAGTTTCCAGAGCATGGTCTTTGCATCATCGGGTCAGAAGAGACAGGGATCACCCCATACGCCCGTGAACGAGCGCTTTCATCGCTTGGGCTTGTGACAATTCCCCAATGTGGGGCAAAAGGTTCAATCAATGTAGCATCTGCGACAGCTATCATTCTTTACAAATGGCTTGAGAAGAGCTGGATTCATTGATTGTGCTTCAGCCTTTGTCCTGCGAGCATCTCCATAGGTTTCTCAGCCCATCTTCGACTCTTCTGTTGAATGAGGCAGGAGGGAAGTCTCCTTTCTTGTCGCGTTTGCCGCTCCTGACTCCTGAAAGAAGCTCAATACCATCATCGACATCGGAGATTGCCCAGATATGGAATAATCCATCATTCATTGCTTTCTCTATTGTAGTTGGAAGAATTAGTGATGAGATATTCTGTACAGGAAGTATTACACCTTGCGTCCCAGTGAGTCCGGATACAGAACAAGCATTGAAGAAGCCTTGGATCTTCTCGTTGATTCCTCCAACTGGCTGCAGCGCTCCCATCTGGCTGACTGAACCTGTGATAGCTATATCCTGTCTGATAGGAATGCCTGCGATAGCGGAAAGCAGAGCATATAGTTCTCCAAGCGAGGCACTGTCTCCATCGACTTCTGCATAGCTTTGCTCGAAACAGATGCCTGCATACAATGATAGCGGGAATGTACGTGCATAGCGATGGCGCAGAAAGCCTTCGAGTATCAGGAGGCCTTTATCATGGATGCCTCCAGAGAGCCCCGCTTCATGCTCTATGTTCACAATGCCTTCATTTCCAGGAGCTACTGTTGCGGAGATTACAGCAGGCGTACCGAAAGAGGACACTCCTCTATCCATGACAGCAAGGCCATTGACGATTCCTGTCTTCGCTCCTGATAGAGCAATGACCATCTCTCCCTTTCTGATTTCTTCATTAATGTTCTCTTCCGCAAGCGATGCATGCCATGCGCGCTTGTGGATGGTTTCTTCGATATCTTCCTTCGTTATTCTGTCTCTCTTGCAGCTGGCAGCGTTCAGATCGGCTTCTTCAAGAAGATCCCCCAGAAGGGAGAGTTCTGTAGTCAGTTTCTCCCTGTCTTCGGATAACCATGAAGAGTATCTGAGCATGGCAAGATACGCATCGTCATCGGATTGGCGGAGATTCATGCCTGAAGCTTTCAGATAACGCACAGTTCCCCGGATATTCTCTTCATTCCTCTCCATCGTATAGTCGAACTCAGGAGCGATGCGGAAGTAGCGTGCAAATTTATCATCTTTCTCGATCAGCTTGTTGTATGTGTCTTCAGTGCCGATGAGGATGACTTTCGTAAGAAGAGGTATGGGCTGAGGACGGACAGATGATGCCATCTCGCCAGGCACTTGATTGGAAGAGAGTGCGCGATGAGTCATCTCGATATAGCGCTTTAACGTCTTCCACAGTGCTTCATCTCCCGTGACTTCTTCAGCGCTCATGATCAGGAAGCCTCCAGCTGCTCTCTGGTATGATCCAAGCTCTATTGACATATGGCCAAGTGAAGCTGAGCCGAAAAGTGAGCGATGCGATGGATGCGTCTCTATGATTACAGGCCGTCTCTCAGCATCGTTTCTGTCCAGGACTATATTGAGTGTATACGCTTCTTCATTTTCCTCATAAGGAGGAAGGGATGAGATGAACATGCTGATATCTTCTCTCTTCCATTTATTGAGAATCTCATCTTTGCTGATGATGCCGTGTGCGTAATCGATGAGATTGTCCTGGAAAATTCTTGCTTCGCCTTTTGGGAACATCAACAGCTTTATGTTTCTGTCTTTTCCCGACCAGACATAAGCAGCATCCTGAAGCATGGAGCTTTTGGCTGGTAGCTTACCGATCTCTTCCATCACAGCAGTCAGACGTCCAGAACCATCATCCCCGGAGAGGAAGATGTTGTAACCGATTCTGTCTATCGAAAGTCCAAGGCGCAGAAGGCTCATTGCCCGTTCCTGTCCAACGATAACTGTTCCAGCTTCTATGTCTTCAAATGATGATACAGGCTCAGTAAGCTTCAATTCATCTGTTTTTAGTTCTCTTATCATATGCAGCGGAGTGTAGCCTAAAGCAGAAGACTTTGCATCTGAGTGGATGCATGTACTCCAAACAGATTATACTTTCCTTATGTTCGTAAAGGAATACACAGATGAGCTCATCAAAAGGCTCGATATACAATCTTTTCCCTTTGATTTCTCTCTCAACGGTGTACAGATAGGTGCTCCGGACAGAGAATTGAAGAAAGCAGCATTCGCTGTTGATGCCTCTTTCGACACAATCGATCAGGCTGTGGAGAATGGTGCTGATATCCTGGTAGTCCATCATGGTCTTTTCTGGGGTTCTCCGATTGCAATAACAGATGCTCATTATCGGAGAGTGAAGAGAGCACTTGATGCCCGCCTCACGCTTTTTGCTTGCCATTTGCCGCTGGATGCCCATCCGCTCTATGGCAATAACGCGCAGATGGCTATGATTCTTGGCATGACTGGATTCGATCCATTCGGCGAGTATAAGGGAAAGAAGATAGGATTCAAAGGACAGCTTCCGTTCCCGATGACTATTCCAGAGATTGCCAGATTGCTGGGATTCTCAGAAGAGACAGGTATGCAAGTCATCAAATTTGGTCCTGATATGATTTCTACAGTTGGTATCATTTCTGGAGGAGGGGGAGATGATGTGGATCAGGCAATCGCAGAGAATCTTGATCTCTTCATCACTGGAACAGCGCCTCATGAGATTTTCTATACAGTAAAAGAGAATGGTATGAATCTTCTCTCTGGAGGCCACTACAGGAGTGAGGTCTTCGGCGTGAAAGCGCTGATGAGAATGACTGAGAAGGAGTTTGGCGTATCTTCCTTCTTCATCGATGCGGAGACGGGACTTTGAGAAAACACAGATTCACACCATTTCTTCTCTCATTTCTTGTGATTGTCATCGATCAGGTATCTAAAGCCGTTATCGTGCATACAATCCCGGAAGGGAGCGTAGGAGCTCGCCTGTTCGGTGATTTCCTGTGGATTTGCCATGTGCGAAACGATGCGGTTGCGTTCTCCCTTGGAACTGGATTGCCAGAGTGGATAAAGTACATTCTCTTCATCGCGCTTCCGCTTGCTTTGATGGTATTGCTGTCGATGGCAATCGTCTCACGTCGCGCTGATGATGAGCTGACAACAGTCCAGCGCTGGTGCCTTGCGGGAATCGTAGGTGGAGGCATCGGAAATCTTATCGACAGAATCTTCCGTTCAATGAGAGTCGTTGACTGGATTTCTACGAATAACTATGGATTTCTCGACATGGAGAGATTCCCTACTTATAACATAGCGGATGCCGCTGTCGTTCTTTCTGTTATATTCTTAATCATTACGCTATTGTTTGCTAAAGGAGGCAAAAAGTGACTAAAAAGGGCAAAACAGCCATATTCATGATTTGTGCAACCATCTTCAATCTGGTTTTGATGGTAGTGTTTTTCTTCCTCTTCTTTCTGCTGCTCTTCGTGGCTCTACCTAATATCTTTCCTGCTATAGAAAATATTCAGGCGATGAGTTTCGTGCTTCCTCTTCTCTGGTTCGGTGGTTCAATAGTCCTCTCGTTCCTTATCTATTCGAAGATGATCAAATGGGCAAGCGTGAAATTCAATTTCGAGGAGAATCTTGATCCTATCTTCACTCCAAAGAAAAACAGAAGAGAGAGGGGAGAGTGAGCTTTGCGCTTATTGCCACTCCACTCGCTGGATGATATCTACTGGTATTCATTCAATGATGAGCCGATAGCTGCTATCTCGTCGCCATTGACGCCACGGTTATCGGATCCAGCTTTCCTTCTTCCTGATGAATCACCAGATGCTATCTGGCATCTCTTTGCCCATACATGGAAGGGAATTGAGCATTACACTTCCACATCGGGCTTGGAATGGAAGAGGGAGCATTTAGTCTTTCCTGCAGCTCATTCTCCATTCATCTATAAAGAAGGCAATATCTATTACATGCTCTTCGAGATACATTCGAGGATGCTGAAGAAGAAAGGCGGCAACAGCACTTCTTCGAGAATTATGCTATCAAGTTCATCGGATCTTGCACTCTGGTCGGAGCCAAGAAAAGTGCTGGACTCACAAGATGTGCCGAACGCTTCATGGAGAGGAGGAAAGAGACGCATTTCCCATCCTCAGCTTGTACAGTGGAATGGCAGATACAGACTGTATTTCGGTTCTGGCGAAGTGCGCATGTACGATACAGGAGAGAAGACAGCAGGTTCTCTGATGTATGCTGAGTCTTATTATCTTGAAGGTCCATATGAGATAGCTCCAGAAGCTGTGATTATCACGGATCCGGAGAGCAAATACCGTAATCTTGCAGCAGGCTCTGTGCGCATCCTTGCTTGTTCTGATGGCTTGGCAGCTGTCAGCTGTACTCGTTATTACGATAGAAAGAATGGAAAGTCACGCTCTGCCATGATTCTATCAGACAGCGATGATGGTATTGTGTTCCAAGATGCTACAGTAATGCAAACATCTCCTGAAACTGGATGGGCTTCAGGGTATATGACTGCTTGTGATATTAAATACAAAGAGAACGAAGATACCTGGTATTGCTATTATTCAGCTGATGGCTATCCTGATTCACGTCTTCCATTGAGAAAAGAATCGCTAGGACTTTTGTTAGGCAAAAAACGATGATTGATCTTCATTCTGATACTATCTATGCGCTTTGGAAGGATAATTCCTCCCAATCTGTTGTGCATAATTCCTTGCATATTGATAAAGAGAAGCTTCTGAAAGCTGAAAGCCATGGCCAGTGCTTTGCGCTGTTCACACCAATGCATGATCTCGTTCCAGAGAGGCACAAAGGGAAATCACCATGGCAGATGCTTGTGGAGCTGCATGACAGATTCGTTCGCGAGATGAAGGGCGCAGCAATTCCTGTGCTCCATTCAGCGAAAGAGCTGGAAGAACAGACCTTGCACGCCATTCTCACAACGGAGGAAGGTGGTGCGATCGAAGGTGATATCTCACGCTTGAAGACTCTGAAAGACTGGGGTGTCAGGATCTTCGGCCTTACCTGGAATTGGGAGAATGAGCTTGGCTATCCTAACTCCTCAGATTCCGCTGTCATGGCAAAAGGGCTGAAAGAGAAAGGTATTGAAGCTGTAGAAGAGTGCTCAAGGCTTGGAATCATCATCGATGTTTCACATCTCAGTGATGGTGGCTTTCGTGATGTCATCAGATACTCGAAGCTTCCTGTCGTTGCTACGCACTCCAATGCCAGGAGCGTTACAGCTGTTTCCAGGAATCTTACCGATGAAGAGTTGTGCATGCTTGCTGAATCAGGCGGGGTTGCTGGTCTGAATCTCTGTCCTGCCTTTTTGCATGATGAGAAAGCTTCAAGACCTGAGGAGGCAGTAAGCCGTGTATGCGATATGGTGAGGCATGTTATGCATGTTTATAAGACAGCTGGAGAGGATGTGCTTGCTATCGGAACGGATTTCGATGGTATTGAAGGCAATCTTGAGATAGCTTCTCCAGATAAATTCTATATTCTTCGCGATGCACTTCTGAAAGCTGGAATGAAGCCCTCTGTTGTTGATAAGATGTGGGAAGAAAATGCCAAGAGAGTTTTTCAGTCGGCAGAGGAGGAAGATGTATGAAAAAACGTGTATTAGCTATACTTGTCGTGCTTGTTGCTGCAGTATCTGCACTTGCTGCTGTTGATGTCAGCTTAGTAGTAGGCGGGCAGGGAACTTATGGTGAACTGACAATTGAAAATAGTGCGAGCTTCAAATTCAATATTGATGCTGAAGTTGATCTTGATTTCGAAAGAGGTCATGGAATGCTTATCGGCGCAACGCTCTCAATGAATGAGATTGATGTCAGCATAGGGTATGCATATCAGACAGATATAAGCTCTAATGTTGACTTTATCCTTGGCGCTGGTGTCGTGCTTGGCCTTAATCCAGCTGTTGGCCTTGATTTCTTTGTCACAGCAGATTTCGATGTCTATGTCACTCAGGATATGTTTATCAGGCTTGGAACTGGATTCATCACAGATCTTGGCCAGATTGGTGATAGCTATTGCAAGAACCCATCGTTTGTGATTCCGCTGCCGTCAATCGGCTTTGGCTGGGATTTCTAAACAGTTAATTTGTCTTTAGCAAGAATAAGTTCAATACAGGATGCAATTGCTTATAATTAAAGTGATTGCATCCTGTTTTCTATCACTGGGCATGATGACAATTGAACCGGGCGGATGATTATATGATGTACATACTGGCCGGTGATTTCTCAAGTTTCATGAGCCGGGTCTACATTATTCACTGTTTTCATATTGAATGGCCTGATGCAGCCGGCATCAGGCGCTATAAGAGGTAGTTGCAAAGCTATCAGCACTGTTTTCCTATCTAAAAGAGGGCTTTTTGTTAATGTACAAATAACAATCCTCAAATATGATGATAAAAACCACATTTCAAAATTGAAATATGAAAATATTCAAGAAGATAATCACAGTTACAGTGATGGTGTTCATCTCTCTTTCTGTACTTGCTGCTGCAGACTGGTCAAAGCACATCACAATACTTGGTACATCGGATATGCATGGTAACATATGGGGCTATGCATATGAGGACAACAAGGAAACGGATAACAATGGCATGGCAAGGCTGTATACATACATAAGCGAAGTCAGAGACGAGAATCCGAATACAATCCTCATTGATGCCGGTGATGACATACAGGGTACAATCATGACGGATGATCTGTACAATGATCATCCGGATGAACCACATCCTGTAATTTCTGCAATGAATTATATGGGTTATGATGCAATGACGCTTGGCAATCATGAGTTCAACTGGGGTGTAGAAACCGCTACCAAGATTCTCTCACAGGCTGATTTCCCAATCCTTGCTGCCAATGTTCTGAATGCTGATGGCACATATGCAACAGGAGCGGGCTGGACAATCATCCACTGCAGCAATGGTGTGAATGTAGCTGTCATTGGTGTGGTAACTCCCAATGTACCTATCTGGGATGGAGAGACAGAAGGAATTTCAGACCTTGTATTCACTCCTGCTAATACAGCGGTGACGAAAGCAATAGCTGAAATCGGCGATAAAGCCGATATCATCGTGGTTTCTGCCCATATGGGAATGTACGCAGAGTTTGATGAGGATAATGGCTCTGATTCTGCACAGAAGATACTTGATGACAATCCTGAAATTGATGTGCTCCAGGTTGCGCATAATCATGTCATCGTTGAGGAAAAGCAGGGAAACACTGTTATAGGAGGTGTCAGGAATGGTGGTTGGGACATCGCCAGATTCGATCTCTATCTCGATGACGAAAATAATGTCGTGGACAGTACAGTGAGCATCATAAATATGACTGGAGTAGAGCCATCTTCTGAAATAAGGGACATTCCTCTTGTTAAGGAAGCTCATGAGAAGACAATTGCTTATGTGAACGGAGGCGGCGGAGAAGAAGGAGACGGAGGGGCAGCACTTGGTTCGACGACTGCCGCTTTCCAGCCAGTAAATGAAATAAGGGATCTCCCTGAAGGAAAACTCAGAGACACTGCAGTAATGGATCTCATAAACAATATCCAGCTTGCTGAATCAGGCGCAGATGTATCAGCCTCCGCACTTTTCAAGAACTCCAGCGATCTTCCTGCTGGAGACATCAACTACGGAGATATCTTCAACATCTACAAGTTCGACAACACACTCTACCGTGTCACTGTAACAGGTGCAGAGCTCAAGGCATATATGGAATGGAGCGCTGCATGCTACAATCAGTGGAAGCCTGGTGATATCAACATCTCATTCGACCCTGAATATCCTGATTATCTTTATGATATGTTCCAGGGTGTAGATTATGAGATAGATCTCTCGCAGCCGAAAGGCAGCAGAATCGTTAATGTGATGTTCAATGGAAAACCTCTTGAGGATGATGACACACTTTCTCTCGCTGTGAACAACTATCGATACTCCTCTGCTCTCAAAGGACAGGGACTTGTAAGTGGCAAGAGGGACTGGGAAAGCGCAAGGTCAATCCGTGACATGATTGTTGACTACTTCGAGAAAAATTCTCCTGTTGCTCCTGCGACGGATAACAACTGGAGAATAGTGGGAGTGGATCTCTCAGAAGATGACCCGAGAAGAGCGGAGATTGTTGAAATGATCAATGAAGGATGGCTTGAGGTTCCATACTCTGAGAGCTATAACCTCAGTGATTATGAGGCCCTCATGAAAGAGGCAGAAGCCAACATTGCTGCCGGTAACCATGTATGAGCACTCCATTAGTTTAAATCTGTTTTAAATTGCAGTTTTTGCAAATAATCAGGTGAGCGTCGCTATATATGCGGCGCTTTTCGCTATCTGTATGTCAAAAGTCTTGCATTTATTACATTTCGCTGGTATTTTCTTACAAGTGATTTAAGGGGCCGTAGCTCATCTGGTAGAGCGTCAGGTTCGCAATCTGAAAGTGGCGAGTTCGAGTCTCGTCGGCTCCAAAACAAGGAATTTAAATTCTATTGAACCCTTCCGACCATCTTCAATGTATTTGCATTAAATCTCTTGGAGTTCGGAAGGTTTTTTTTCTGTAATACATAGTAATCAAGGGCTTTGTGGCAGACTTCCTTCATTGCGCGTTTTTGTTGCATATATCTTCCATTCCAGCACGCGCTTTTTCATGCCAGCTGTATCCAGAACACCAAGCGCAAAGCCTTTCCTGACAAGTTCTGGTGGTACGAACTCATCATATTTCTCAAAGACAGGGACTTCATCTGGATAAACAAGCGTGATAGGGTCAAAGTCTTTTTCAGCTTCTTCCGTTACAATGCTGTAGAATTCCTCTTCTGTGGCTTTCATTGTGAATTCCATATAATACGGGCGCGATGGATTGAGCCCTTTGAGTTTCAGCCTATCTCCGCATCTGATTTTCAGGAATCGTTCAAGAGCTAGAAAAGCATATGTGCCAAGCCACGGGAAAAGTGCCCACATGTTCCCTCCAAGATGAATCAGAGGACGCTCCTTGATTCCTGATTTGCAGAAGCTGTCCCTTGCTGCCAGCAGCCTGTATGCGGCATGTCTCATCAGATAGGGATAGATCCTGTCTTCGCAGAGTATTGAGTGCATTTTCTCTAAAATATGCGTGTGGATATCGCCTGGAACATCACCAAAGTATGCTGGTATGTTGCCATTTACCAGCGTGCAGTAGACTATGCGGCGCTTGTAGTCGACTTCATCTACTATCCAGACTCTTCCCGCAATAGCAATCTTCTCATTGGCAGGTGGTGGCTTTACGATAGTCCCTAGCTCTTCAGAACCTGCACGTACTGTAAACTCTATGTTTTCCTGGAAGACAGCATAGAAATGATAGTTGTTCACAATTCTTTCACCAGCAAGTCCTACGATAAGCCCACCGCCTTCTGTTTTGTTGATGTGATCGAGTGCGATGAGATGTAGCAAAAGCTTTTTATAATCATCCTGGCTGATAAGCTTGAAAGGGGAGAGTGTAAGCACTCTGGAAGCAAGTTCCCTTGGAGTCATCTCTCCTAATGAAGCTAATGTGCTCATTGTCTGATGGTACAACAGGCTGAATGGCAATCGGCCAGTGCGTGGAGGTTCTACAAAACGCTCTTCAGCATAGAGCTGTATCAACGCGATTGCTTGTATCAGATACCATGGGATTGTTGCACCAAGCATTGCCCTGGGTTCTGGATGCTCCTCTCTCATCACAAGCCACATCTCGGAAGGATTGCCTCTCCTTCCAGTACGGCCAAGGCGCTGAAGGAATCCGGAGACAGTGAATGGTGCATCGAGCTGGAATGCACGTTCCAGCCTGCCTATGTCTATGCCAAGCTCCAGCGTGGCTGTAGCGCAGACTGACATGAACGACTCATCATCCTTCATGTTCTCTTCTGCACTTTCCCTGTAAGATGATGACAAATTGCCATGATGTATAAGAAACCTGTCTTTCTCATGCTTAGCTTCGCAGTACTGCCTTAGGCTTTGGCACACAGCTTCGCACTCTTCCCTGGAATTAGTGAAGATGAGGCATTTCCTGCCTTTTGTATGTTCGAAGATGTAGCCATAAGCTGGATCTGCTGCAATCGGCGCTGTATCGGATGGAGGCTCATACTGTGACGTTGCAAGCCTCTCTTCTCTTCCTTCATCGGCTTGTGGCGGTGTGACAAAGAAGTGCTCTATTGATAATCTCCAGATTTCCTTTCCACTGTCGAAGCGTGGAATTACAGTACTTCTCTTGCTTCCTGCGGAGAGGAAGAGAGCAGCGTCATCGAGATCGCCTATAGTCGCAGATAAACCAATCCTCCTTGGTTGGCAGCCTGCACTTTGCGAAAGACGTTCTATCAGGCTGAATGTCTGCAAGCCTCTGTCACTCCTGAGCAAGGAGTGGATTTCATCTATGACGATAAATCGCAGATCTGAGAAGAGTGAGGGGATTTCCATGTGTTTGTTGATCATCAATGATTCGAGAGATTCTGGAGTAATCTGTAGAATACCTGATGGTTTTCGCAATAAATTCCTCTTGCCTGTATCACTTGCATCGCCATGCCACTTTGTTACTTTTATTCCTTCCTCTTCACAAAGCTCTCCAAGCCTTTCGAATTGGTCATTGATCAGGGCTTTCAGCGGAGCTATGTACAATACTCCAACACAGTTTGGCTCATCTTCATGAAGCAATGTGAGAATAGGGAAGAATGCAGCTTCAGTCTTGCCAGAAGCTGTTGAAGCTGAGATCAGAACATTGCTATCAGTGTTGAATATGGCATCGCCTGCCGCATTCTGTACAGCTCTCAATGCTTTCCAGCCAGAACGATAGATGTAGTCTTGTATAAATGGTGCGTAGCGAGAGAAGACATTCATATCGAGAATCCTTCAAAGGCGCTATCTGCGTTATCTGGGATGAGGATTGAAGATGAATATTCGAATTCATCGGACTCCATCATTTTCTCCAAGCTTGTTCCTGGATTCTGATAGAGCAGATCCAGCAGCTCGATGAAATCACGGATGACTTCACGTGGTGTGATGTTCTCTTCAGCGCCTATTCTGCTGTATTCAAGCGTTATGAATTTAGCCAGATCTTCTGCTTTAAGTTTTATCTCATAATTATAGAGGTCAGCATGTATCTGAACGAGCTTCTCGCAGAGTATCAGCATCTCTTCAGGAGTCAGTGGGTCAAGATGTATTACAGGAGCAAGCAAGTCCCTTGCACCGGGCTTTGAGAATTTACCTTCCTGCAATCTCGATCTGAGCGCTTCATAACTATAAATCCCTCGTCTGCGGTCTTCCATTGCCTGTGGCGTCGCACCCATCAGAAATCCTATGTATCTGGCTTTTCCCTGCAGTGCATCATTGTACATCGCTAGCAGTTTCTCATAGTTGTATTGCCGAGTGATTGAAGATGGTATCTTACAGAGATTCACTAGTTCATCAATCATGATGATAATCCCTTGATAACCTGCTAGACGGAAGAAAAGTGCGAATAGCTTCAGGTAATCATACCAGTCATCATCAGTGATGATGATATTGATTCCCAGTTCATCTTTCGCGTCTTTTTTTGTCGTGTACTCGCCTTTGAACCACTTTGTGACCTTTGCTTTTGTTTCATCATCTCCATCGAGATATGCATGATAATACAGTGACAATAAGCGGGCGAATTCGAAGCCATGCACCAGTTCGTTTATCGATGAAGTGACTGCATTGATTTTCTTATCAACGATTTTTGTGAAAAGCGCATCGTTTACGGAGAGATCTGTCTCATTCGCAGCTTCGCTTTGGATAGAACTGATCCACTTGTCGAGTATCAGAGTGAGAGCTCCACCTTCGCTCTTAGTCTTTGTGGAGAGATTGCTGATGAGTTCCCTGTAAGTCGCAAGTCCTTGGCCCGATGTACCTCTCAGTCTGCGCTCTGGAGATAAATCTGCATCGGAGACGATGAAGCCTCTGTCCATCGCGTAGTTCCTGATGGTCTGCAGCAGAAAGCTTTTGCCAGAACCATATTTGCCAACGATGAAACGGAAGGAGGCCCCGCCTTCTGAGATGATTGAGATGTCGTGGAGGATGGCTTCGATCTCATTTTTCCTGCCCACTGTGATGTATGGCAAGCCAATCCGCGGAACAACACCGCCTTTGAGAGCATTCAATATAGTCTGGGCAATGCGTTTCGGTACTTTCCTGTTATCAGCCATCTCTTCCTCCGATAATCGCTCTTACATCATCAGCGTAGTCGTCAACAAGTTCCAGTGTCTTGCCATCTGATTGCACGATGCTATCGCCGATCTCATCGAAATAAGCTTCATTGATTGCATCTGCCACGACAGATGGAAGCAGATGATACTTTTGCATATAGCTCTCTGGAGACTTTCCAGCAAGCAGTATCTTGAGGATTTGAGTATAGCTGATTTTGCTTTTATTATCATTATCAGGATGAGATGGCGCTTCATCATCCTGTACTTCCTCTTCCGTCAGAAGACTATCACGTATGATGAGAGATTCCTCCCTGATTCTCTCGAGATTCATCAAGCTGAAATCTGTTTTCGGCTTCGCTTCCTCTTTTTTCTCCATTTCATAGGCTGCAATCGCAGCTTTGATATACTTTTCAGCTAGCGCATCATCGCTCTTGTCTTTCAGCGGATGCCCAAGATGGAGATACTTTCTCAGCACTTTGTCAGCTTCATGGATGAAAGCAGAGAAGAAGCGTTTGTTGAAAGCTGAAGGCATATATCTTCTAACGTTCCATCTGCCATTCTCGCGGTGATATATACTGCTGTAAAGCTTGTAAGTCATATCTGGAAGCGTTCTGTCAAAATAATAGACAGCATTCTCCATCGGAAACCATGGATACTTCATTGGAGATCTGAACATTCTGATGACAAACGAAGGTTCCGCTGAGATTGCATAACGCCAGCTCTGGGCTATTATGTGGATGCCTTCATCGCTTTTTGTCACGGGTGAGGAGAGGAATGATTTATAGCAGAATGTGCAAAGTGCTTTGATAATCTCTTCATCTGAGCTTTCGCATCGCAAGAGCGGGTCAATAGCTTCCGCGTATAAGACTTCCTCTGCTTTTGCGTACTCCATCGCTACGTCAGAAGGCAGATTGTTTATGACTGCGTAATCGAAGAGCCAGCGATGTATGTTATTCTCCATGCCTTTATTGCCATAGCCGTTTGCAATGAAGTTCTTCTCGAACTCTCTGATTGCTTCAAGCCCGGCTTCTGCACTTTCAACACCGATGCCATTGATAATCTCATAGATGTACATGTATGCGAATGATGGTGATATTGGAATGTACTGTTTCTTCCTGATTCTTGTTCGCCAAGAGAAGTAGCCTCTCAGCTCAGCTGTATCAAGATCGTGGTAAGTCGGGTAGTAATGTTTGAAAGGCCCGGGAAGCATCGCATCATCCTCATAGTCTTCCATGGCTTTTCCCTGTATATAGAAATTCATGCATTTCTCTTCAAAGAGGGAGGATTGCGAGTATCTGTACAGTTTCTTCATCTCCATGATTCTGGGCGGAACATTTTCTTCCTCTGTCTGTTCATGAGATAGAATCGGCGTGTCACGATACTCTGTGTTGCCTTTTTGTGCTTCGATTATGACTGTAGAGCCTTGTATACGTCCTTGCTCTATCGCTTTGTCAAAGAGAGAGCAGATGACATCATTCTCTGTTGTTGAGTCGAAATTGATTCCTATCCAGTCCTTGCCTTTCATGCGGAACGCTTCTCTCAGATATGGCTTTGATAGCTCAGAAAGGGCCGAATCACTGCATTTTAAGTCACAGCATTCATATTCAGTACCTGTTTCATAATCGTATTGCCTCATGAGCAGGGCGACCCATTTACCTGTCGTTGTGTCGGAGAGTACTGAGAAAGAGGGGAAGCTGGCCCATTTGTGTATTTCTTTTATGTTGTATCTCTTCTCAACATATTCTGTCAGATCTGCTAGTTTCAAGCTTCCCCTCCGATGTTTATAGTTCGACGTCAGAGCTGCTTTGCCTTCAGTGGCAGGAACATCGAGTCAGGCTTTCTTGCTGGTGCTCTGATAAGCATGACATCTGCTGTGGTACCTTCTCTTATGCCTCCTGACAACACCGGCATCAGCCATCACGCCTAATATAAGTGCATAAGGAGCTGCAGAGTTATGAAAGCACAATGCATTATTATCGTGAGAGCAACCACGTTAAAGGTGGAAGGTACGCTCGATATAAGTGATGTGTCCAGATCTGCTTCTATGGATAGTGCAACGACTATTGCCATAATCCATAGTCCGGTCACTGAAGTAAGCAAACTTCTGCCTGGATGCTTTTTCCCCATTTCTCCCTGTTCGATGCTGAAGGAGTATCATGCTGCCCTTATTCTATTCCAGAGAGAAATGAGATGCTCAGAATTTCTGTGCTTTGTCGATGTCGAGGACGAAGACGACACAGCCACCTGCAGGTACTTCCACCATATTAGCTCCTGCTGGGTTGAACATCCTCATGTCTGCACCGGATACAGGGCTCAGCTGCATTCTGTGTCCAGCATATTTTTTTAGCACATCAAGTACCGCATTGACTTTATCGTCATCAGTGCCGATGAGGAGTGTAGTATTCTTTGCTTTCAGGAATCCACCAGTTGTGGAGAGCTTGGTGACGAAGAAACCCTTCTTGTTGAGCTCCTGTACGGTATCAGTCTCATCAGCTGTCTGAATAATAGAAAGAATGAGTTTCATCCGTATTTGTTTCTCCTTTTCTGTAAATTATATCATGCTGACAATACCACATGCAAATGAATTGGATGTGTCAAGCGATTGAAAAATTCAGAATAAACACACTGTATTCTGCTTGCTTTCTCTGGATAATCATAATATGGCTGAGAAGAATATCGCATTGAGAATTGCTGTTGCTGTTGGTGTATCTGCAGTCCTGGTTTCTGCAATCGCAATATTCTTCCTTCATCTCGCTGATGCTGGAAGTGGCTTTGTGAAGGCATCCGAGGCACACGCTATAGCCTCTGAGCTCGATGGTACAGAGTGGAAGACTAACACTGCCGGACAGAAACTGCTTCTCTCCCTGTATTCTGTTGACAGTGATGGTTCTTTGCGCATACAGCGTGCCGCTGATGATACTTTCTTCATGATCCTCTCAGATGTATCAACAATAGTGGGACCATATGGCGAGACAATCGGAGGAGTGCTGAACGGAGTGCCGTTCAGAATCGCAATGACAGAAAGCAAGAGTGGAGAGGGGAGAGCATTCTCCCTCGTCTCCGATGATCTCTCTGTTGTTTTTTCTCAGTGATTTCTTTTCTCTTCCAGTGCAGCTTTGATAAAAGCCATGAAGCATGGATGAGGTTTATTAGGCCTCGATTTGAACTCAGGATGGAACTGTACGCCAAGAAAGAAGGGATGTGCAGGTATTTCCACAGCTTCGACGAGAAGCCCATCAGGACTGGTACCGGCAATTTTCATGCCATGCTCTTCGAAATCCTTCCTGAAGTCATTGTTGAATTCATAGCGATGCCTGTGTCTTTCATGGATAAGGTTTGTGCCATAAGCCTTTTCCATCATCGTACCTTGCACTATTGCGCAAGGATACGCGCCAAGCCTCATAGTACCGCCCTTTGGTATCACTCCCCTCTGATCCGGCATTAGAGCAATCACAGGATGCTCTGTATTGGCATCGAACTCAGTACTGTTCGCATCATTCCATCCAAGAGTGTCTCGTGCGAATTCGATGACAGCAATCTGCATGCCAAGGCAGATTCCGAAGTAAGGTATTCCTTTCTTCCTTGCATAACGAGCTGCTGTTATCTTTCCTTCAATTCCTCTCTGCCCGAATCCTCCTGGAACGAGAATGCCTGAAACACCAGCAAGGAGGGAAGGAGCTGTCGCATCGTTCAGCTCTTCAGAATCTATCCATTTGATAGCAACTTGGGAGCTGTTCGCCCACCCGGCATGCTTTAAGGCCTCGATGACTGATAGATATGCATCATGAAGTTGTATGTATTTGCCTACTATCGCGATGGAGACGGTCTCGTTGCTTTCCTTCGTCTTCTCAAGCATTGCTCTCCATTCATCCATATCTGCAGGGTTTGTTTTCAGCCCAAGTTCTCTGCACACGATGGTATCTAACTTCTCATTCTGCAGCATGATTGGCGCTTCATAGAGGATTGGAACTGTGCTGTTCTCAATCACGCAATCGCGTTTGACGTTGCAGAATAACGCAATTTTCTGCTTTACGCTTTCCTCAATCGGCTCGTCAGCGCGGCATACGATGATGTCGGGGAAGAGTCCTGCATTCATCATTTCTTTGACAGAGTGCTGCGTTGGTTTTGATTTATGCTCTCCGGATGATTTGATGTATGGAACAAGCGTGACATGTATAAAGAGGCAGTTTTCCTTGCCTTCCTCTAAGCAGATTTGGCGTATAGCTTCCAGGAATGGCTGTGATTCGATATCGCCGATAGTGCCTCCGATTTCTGTAATCACCACATCTGCTTCTGTCTTTTCGCCTAATGAATAGATGAATGCCTTGATTTCATCTGTCACGTGAGGAATGATCTGGACAGTCGAACCCAGATATTCTCCATTCCTCTCTTTGTTGAGGACATTCCAGAAGACTTTGCCCGATGTGAGGTTTGAGTATTTGTTGAGATCCTCATCGATGAATCTTTCATAGTGCCCTAAATCGAGATCTGTTTCAGAGCCGTCATCTGTTACGAAGACTTCGCCGTGCTGGAGCGGGTTCATTGTCCCTGGATCAACATTCATATACGGATCCAGCTTCTGTGCAGCAACTGTCAGACCACGCGCTTTGAGCAATCTGCCAAGGCTAGCAGCTGTAATGCCCTTGCCAAGCCCTGAGACAACACCACCTGTTACGAAAATGTGTTTTGACATCTTACATCCCTCCTTCGGTAGTAAAGGAGAGAACATCTGTCATCCTGCATTCTGTCATAAGCACCATCCTTTTTGAGAGGAACCAGAGGTCGCTGATTACCCTCAAGTGCCTGAATGCAGATAGAAAGGCCTCAGCTCTCTGACGCCTTTGTCAACGCAAGAAGAATATGAAAAACTTCCACTATCTTCAAGAGTATTTTTGCTCTTTTATCAAAGGATCATCTACTTCGATTGCACTGCCGCGTGCCGGACGCTTCCCATCTTTCATGTGGATTATGACGCTAGCTCTGTACGGACGGCCTGTATACTCAGCATGTGACATGATGTTTCGATCCATCATCTCGATGAACTCATCATTCCAATACTCGTTCTTCCCATATGGAAACCACCTGACAGTGATCCAGGAGAGCTTTCCGTCAGAATCCTGGAAGAACAGCTGTGGATCGATGCCCGGTATTGTTTGATAAGACTCGATTCTAAGTCCCGTTTCTTCCAGTTTTCTTATTACAGCTTGCACAGCGAAATCATGCATCTCCCAGTCAGACATCTCTTTTTTCTCATCGCTTCCGATTTTTGTTGGGTCTACTGGCTGAAGCGAATGTCTGACGAATGCGGCTGCATCATAGAGATTCCATCCCTCCATTCCATCTCTGACAGGCAGTATGCACGGTACGATATCATTCTCTGCAGACATCCTTAAAAGCGATTTCAGCATCCTGTCATCTTCCGGGATGATCACGGAATTCCCAGCTGTTGTTACGGGAATGACAGCGAAAATAGCATTCTTGTATGAGAATATCAGATCTGAAAACGATGGATTTGTCATTTTTGACTTGAGCCAGAGGAATGTCCTTTCAGGATAACTTTTGAAAATCGATTGCAGATGCAAAGCTGCTGCATAAAATAGCTCAGCACTTTCTTTTGGAATTTCCCGATTTCCTTCTCTGATGACATGCAATTCCTTTTCCATAATACTTCCTTTCTGACATTATCTTAACATAAGCGGAATGACACAGGAGAGGCAGATGTGCAATACTTTCACATGTTCAACTGACTGTCTTTGTTGCAGTCATGCTTCTGGAGGATTTATGGAAACAGTGGCAGATTATTTCGGTTCGCTTGTCTTCAATGATGATGTTATGAGGGAAAGACTCCCAAAAGATGTCTATAAAGCCCTTAAACGCACTGTCGAAGATGGAAAAGATCTCGATATCAATGTGGCAAATTCAGTGGCAAATGCCATGAAGAACTGGGCAATCGAGAAAGGTTGTACCCATTACACTCACTGGTTCCAGCCTATGACAGGTATAACAGCAGAAAAGCATGAAGCTTTCATCGCACCGCAGGAAGGGGGCAAGGTTCTTCTTGAATTCTCTGGCAAGGAGCTGATCAAAGGTGAGCCGGATGCCTCATCTTTCCCTTCAGGAGGACTCAGGGCTACATTCGAAGCGCGTGGTTATACAGCCTGGGATCCAACAAGCTATGCGTTTATAAAGGATGAGACTCTTTGCATTCCAACTGCTTTCTGCTCATACTCAGGAGAAGTGCTGGACAAGAAGACACCGCTTCTCAGAAGCATGGAAGTACTCTCTTCTGAAGTGTTGAAGATTTTAAAGCTTTTCGGCACCGATGCCCGTCGCGTCATTACTACAGTGGGCGCTGAGCAGGAATATTTCTTAATCGATAAAGATGATTATGCGAAACGGAAAGATCTCATATATACAGGACGTACTCTTCTAGGTGCGAGAGCTCCAAAAGGGCAGGAGATGGAGGACCATTATTTCGGAGCACTCCGTACGCGAGTATCTGAGTATATGCAAGATCTGGATAGAGAGCTCTGGAAGCTTGGTATCTATGCAAAGACTTCTCACAACGAAGTCGCTCCATGTCAGCATGAACTGGCACCAGTCTTCACTACGACTAATATCGCTGTTGATAACAATCAGCTGATGATGGAGATCATGAAGAAAGTCGCAGAACGCCATGGATTTGCATGTCTTCTTCATGAAAAGCCGTTTGCAGGTGTAAATGGTTCAGGAAAGCACAACAATTGGTCTCTCTCAACCGACAAGGGCGTCAATCTTCTTGAACCTGGTGATAGCCCGAAGGACAACGCTCAGTTCCTGCTTTTCCTGGTGGCCGTCCTCAAAGCTGTCGATGAGTATCAGGATTTGCTTCGCATGTCTGTTGCGTCTGCCGGAAATGATCACAGGCTTGGAGCTAATGAAGCGCCTCCTGCCATCGTCTCAGTCTTCCTTGGCGATGAGCTGACAGGTATTCTTGAAGCGATTGCTGAAGGTAAGCCCGTCCCTGGAAGGTCAAAAGAGAAGATGCAGCTAGGTGTTCATGTTCTTCCTGCTATTCCTAAAGATACGACTGACCGCAACAGGACAAGTCCGTTCGCCTTCACTGGCAACAAATTTGAGTTCAGGATGCTTGGATCCTCGTTCTCTGTAGCAGAGCCTAATACAGTTATAAATACAGCTGTCGCGAAAGAACTCAGAGGTTTTTATGAGATACTCTCTCACTCTGATGACTTCACATCAGCTGTCAATGATCTTGTACGTGAGACATATATTGCCCATAAGCGCATTGTCTTCAATGGCAATAACTACTCATCTGAGTGGGTTGAAGAGGCAAGAAGGAGAGGCCTTATGAACTTGTCCTCAGCCCCCGATGCTTATGATACATTGCTTTCACCCAAGAACATCGAGCTGTTCAGCGAGTTCGGAATCTATAGCTCTGTTGAGTTGCACTCACGCTATGAAATTCTCAATGATGAGTATTCAAAGACGATTCATATTGAAGCGCTGACTATGATTGATATGATCAACAGACAGGTGCTCCCTGCTGTTATTGATTTCTCATCGTCGATTGCGGAGAGCATTGTACGCAAGAAAGCTGCGCTTCCTGAGATGAAGATAGATGCGGAGACAGAGCGGCTGGCTGAGATTGAAGGCTTGGAGAACAAACTCTACAAAGCTGTCAAGGAGCTGGACAAGGCTGTTGTAATCGCTGCAGATTATACTGGTTCCTCCCTCTCTCATTATTACAGGAATACTGTCATCCCTCTAATGGATAGCGTGAGAGAGTACTGTGATGGCCTTGAACTGATTGTAGGACAGAAGAACTGGCCATATCCTACATATGGAGAGATGCTCTTCTACGTGTGATGCCAACGACCTGCAGCATAATGCTGCACCAGGATCCTTGATAATTTCGATGCTGTTGCTTTCATGCAAAAAGCAGGACCGAAGTCCTGCCCTTGAGCTTGATTGTTGGATGCTGCCGGTTGATCAAAAGTGATTCATGGCAGCTCCATTCTCTTTACTGCGCAGCAAATTCTTCTTTGCCAGCTCCACAGAGTGGGCATACCCAATCCTCTGGTACATCTTCCCATTTTGTTCCAGGTGCGATTCCGTTATCAGGATCTCCTGCTTCCTCATCATATACATAGCCGCAGAGATTGCAGATATACTTCTTCATGATGACCTCCATTAATGATAATCGTTATCAATAACGTAATCTTTTTGTTCTTTTTCGTCAATCAAAGTTTTCATGCTATCATGTATGGCAAGGGAGGACTCTATGGAAATAAATACCGGAGCACTCATTATTGTTGGTGGCTATCTTGTTGGAATGCTGCTTATTGGCTTTGTTGTAGGCCGTCTGAAAATCAAGACAAGTAGCGATTATATGCTTGCCGGGCGTCGAATGGGACTGTTTATGGTCGCTTTCTCACTCTCTGCGAATAATATTGGAGGGGGGTCGACGACAGGCTTGGCTGATAAAGCGTTCGGCAGCTGGGGAATGAGTGCAATCTGGTATGTGCTTGCTGCATCCGTTGCGATGATTCCTCTTGCATATTTCGCTCCACGCATCCGTAAGACCATGGCTGTTACGATACCTGAAGTCGTAGGCAGGCGTTTTGGCAAAGGAAGCTCTGTCTTCTCTGCTGTGCTGAATATCCTAGCGCTTTTCTGTCTGACATCCTCGCAGGTCGCTGCATCTGGATCGGTTGTGGCTACGTTGACAGGCATACCGATGAATGTATGTCTTCTCATCGCAGGCGTGATTATCATCCTATACACAACTCTTGGTGGTATGATAGCTGATCAGATCTCGGATCTTGTACAGTTCATCATCATTCTGGTAGGGCTTGCTGTAGCGACTCCAATTGTCATCAAAGGTTGCGGTGGATGGGAAGTAATCTCATCGAAATTGCCGGGAGAACAGCTTGATCCTACAAAGATTGGCTGGGTTGTGATTATTGGATACATCTTCAACTATTTCTGCACATTCCTTTCTGGCCCTGAGATGATCAGCCGTTTCGAGAGTGCAAAGGATGAGAAGACTGCATTCAGGGCTTCGCTCCTCTCTGGTGTTTTGATGGCAGCTATGGCTGTTTTCCCAACTCTGCTTGGCCTTTCCGCACTTGCCATGAAAGACCAGATTGCCGATATTACTGGCGCAACAGCTATGATGGCTGTCACAGAGCATTTTGCACCGACAATCATCACAGGTATCGTCTCTGCCGCGATTATTTCTGCAACAATGTCTTCTGCTGACTCCAATCTTCTGTGTATGTCGACGATGTTCATGAATGACATAATGATTCATTTCAGTGAGAGATGCCGTTCTCTTTCAGATAAAGGCATGATTTTCTGGACTAGGACATGCAATGTCATTTTCTGTGCAATCGCAATGTTGATTTCGCTTCTGCAGATCAATATCGTCACTATGAATACATTCGCGTTCGCAATCAGATGTGCGGGGCCTTTCGCAGCATATGGGCTTGGTATGGTTGTGCCTAGAGCGACAAAGCATTCAGGGCAGATTTCAATTGTGACTGGTACGATTGGAGTAATTGTCTGGCAAATACTCTCCGGCGGCGATTTCTATTTCGGCATCCTTCCCGTTGTATTCGGCTGTGCTGTCGGAACTCTGACGTTCTTCATTGTAAACGCCATTGAATGGAAGATGGGAATTGAGCCAGCTCCTTCCGCATTCCTGACAGAAGAACAGAAAAAGCATCTGGAAAGCTGGGAGAAGTGATGAGATTGTTCATTGCGATTCCACTCTCTGAAGAAGTAAGGAATTGCCTTGGTATGCTTCGGGATGAACTGCATGACAGAGCAAGCTCTGGTACTTTCGTAAGCAGTGAGTCACTGCATATCACGCTTGAGTTTCTGGGGGAGTGTACACCCCCAGAATGTGATAAAGCTATCTCTGCGATGCAAGAGGTGAGCTTTGAACCTTTCACAATCAGCATTGCCCACACTGGTGCTTTCCACCGATCCGATGGGGATATCTGCTGGGTAGGGGTAGAGGAGAACAAAGCGCTCAGCCGGCTTCATGATGATCTGGCAAGAGCGCTGAGAGCGCAAGGTTTCAGGCTTGAGCGTAAACGCTTTAAAGCGCACATTACGCTCTCTCGCCGCGTGAAGGGAGCTTTGCTTCCCTCTTCTGTCGGACCTTGGCGCATGAAGGTCAATAGCTTTTCGCTAATGCTTAGCGAAAGGGGAGCACATGGTATGGTTTACACTCCTGTGTTTTCCGTATCTTCCGCTTCAACCCAAGGAACGATTGAATAGTTGCCATCTTCGCTTTCCTCAAGCACAAGAGATGTGGTTTTCCCGCTTTCGAAGTTCAGATCTGGATTTGAAGCTGAGGCTTCTGTCCCATTTGCATTGAATACAAGCGTGAGACTCTTGCCGGGATTCTCTTCGAACATAGGAATGAAGACAGCCTCTTCTGCAGCAACTGTCGTAGATATTGCATCTTCGAAGTTCTGTGTCGAACGTGGATAGCTGTTTTCATTATAGCTCAGATGAACTTTCAGATCTGTGATTGTTTCTTCTGTACCATTCTTGACTCTTATCCAATAGCAATCTGGACTGAGCGTGATTTCATTCCGGCCCAGTACATAGTGTCTTGTTGACTGGTAGTAATAGATTCCGTCGAGTGTCAGCTCAACCTCTCCGCTGTTGATGACATCATTTTCCAGCTGGATGATTGCGCTTGTGCTATCCGGTTCGATTTCATACTCTTGTCCGCCAATTGAGATTGTTACAACGGAATCTGAATTATTCCTGAACGAAACAGATTGAGGTGTACCTGTCAGGCCTGAGAGATCGCATGCAGAAAACAGTAGTGGAATGCAAAGTAGCAGAATGAGCAGTTTTCTTACCATCATCACCTCATGCCAAGGAAGGCTTTGTAACATTCTTTTGCAGACAGCACATCTGATACCGCTGTAATTTCCCAAGGTGAGTGCATCGAGAGTACTGCGACACCGCAATCAATTACCTGCATGCCATACCATGCTGCATATTTAGCGATCGTTCCGCCACCGCCTGTATCGACTTTTCCCATCTCTGACATCTGGTATTTCACGCCACCTTCATCCATAGCTTTTCTCAGCGATGCAATGAATTCAGCATTGGCATCTGAGGCCCCGGATTTACCTCTTGAACCTGTATATTTATTGAAGACGACACCTCCGCCAAGCATAGAAGCATTTTTCTTGTCATACAGCGAGGCATTAAGCGGATCATACGCTGCGTTCACATCGCTTGATAACATATATGATGAGCGTAGCATGCGCCTGAGCGTAAGCCCATTGTAGCCACCTTCCATTCGTGCAAGTACTTCAGAAGCAGCATTCTCTAAGAAGATGCTATCCATGCCAGTTGCGCCGACTGAGCCGATTTCCTCTTTGTCTACAAGAAGACAGCATGAAGTCCTTTCTGCATTATTCTCTTCGAGCATCGCATCCAGTGACGTGAATGCACAGACTCTATCATCCTGTCCATATGCGAGCACCATTGATTGGTCAAAGCCCATCAGTTTAGCTTTGCCTGCGGGAACGATTTCCAGCTCTGCGCTCTGGAAGTCTTTCTCATCCATCCCTGTGCGCTCAGTGATAAGTGAGAGTATTTTCTTTTTCGCAGCATCTTTTTCATCGCTTTCGCTCTCTTTGAGCCCGATGATGAGATCCAGGTCTTCACCTGCGATGAACTCCCCAGCGCTCTTCTTCATCTGCTCCTGAGCCATGTGGGGAAGGATGTCTGAGATGCAGAAAGCAAGCTCGTCATCTTCTCCTAGCACAATCTCTTTTTTCGTTCCGTCTTTGCTTACAGCGATGCCGTGGATAGCCAGCGGGAGCGTAAGCCATTGATACTTCTTGATACCACCATAGTAATGAGTGTCGAGGTAGACGATGCCTTCGTTCTCATATAGAGGATTCATCTTCACATCGAGTCTTGGAGAGTCGATATGGGCACCGAGTATGTTCATGCCTTTCTCTATCGGAGCGCTTCCAATTCTGAAAAGCGCTATCGATTTCGCATATTGCACATAGTAGACTTTGTCGCCGGCTTTGAGTTTATCGACACTTTCTATATTCCTATAGCCTTCAGCTTCGGCAAGCGAGATGATTTCCTTTATGCATTCCCGTTCAGTCTTGCCGTTGTCTAGAAAGGCTCTGTATCTCTTTATTTCGTCCATTTTATGCTCCGTACCTATGATAATAATCCTTTGTCCACCAGGTGCAAAGCCAATGTTTGCACCTGCGTGTAGAGAATCGATGGAGATTTGGAGAGAATCAGATGATAATCTCTTTCTCCTCATCCGCGAATGTGAGCGTAAGCACATTGTTACAGAGAGCTGCATTTAGAGGTCTCTTGCCCTTGTTGTCTTTTGGGGCTATGACTGTGACAACGCTTGTGTTGCCTTTTGCAGTGAGCACTAGCGTATTCACTTCTTTATAGCTTCCTTGTTTAGCGCTTGTTGCGATAAAGCCTTGCATATCAGGGCCTTCCTTTCCTCTTACGATTCTATGTTCCACATTTGCAGAAGGTACGAATATGCGTAGATTTGAATAATCGAAATCATCATTTGCATCATCATCGATATGCCAGAGTACATCCCATGTATGCTCCTTCTCTGCTTGAAGCGTGTCTTTGATGATGAAAATGCGTTCATTCCGCATGAAAAGCACTTTTCTCGTATGCCTTATCGATTTGTCTTCGAGATCTTTATAGCTCTCGCTGTACGTGCTTTCAGCCCATTCGATGTCATCAGCTGAAAGTGAATATCTGATGTCAGCTTTCTTGTTGATCTCATCATCGTGCCAGCTGTATGTGCTTCCTCTGTCCTGATCTGAGCCATCGACTCTTACTGTATTGTGTCCACGCGTGGAGAGTACAT
Source organism: Candidatus Ornithospirochaeta stercoripullorum (assembly GCA_017694595.1). Lineage (GTDB taxonomy): Bacteria > Spirochaetota > Spirochaetia > Sphaerochaetales > Sphaerochaetaceae > Ornithospirochaeta > Ornithospirochaeta stercoripullorum. The sequence goes on from JADIMT010000033.1 coordinate 51,722, forward strand.
ACCGTCTCATGTCGCTTTCATCGTAAGCATAGATGCCGGCTTCAGGCACAAGGTAGCGGCCGCACGCATAGATGATGAGATTGAGCTTGTCTTCGTGCTGGTGTCCTCTTCCAAATGGGGCTGCATCGAAAAGCGCATAGACATCATCGTCTTTCCATCCACTGCGGAAGATTGCAAAGCCGGAATAGGGCAGTACGAGACTACTGTAATCTGGTTCATCGCTTCCATATACAGCGAAATCGATCTCCTTATCTCTGAAGAATCTTGTCTTCGGCGACAGCAGATCCTTCACTTTTGCTCTTGTTCCGTCGTTGATATCAGGGAGCGAACCATCAGGCATCATCAGCTTTGTGTTCAGATCGCATGCTTTTCTCAGTATTTCCACCATGCTTTCTGGAAGCTTTACGCCGAAAGCTCCAGCAGTCTCCAGAAGCCTCTGGTAATTATTGATTGCCACGTTATGGTAATTGGTTGTCAGCTCATACTGGAATCCATCTGGGTAGAACTGCCTCTTGCACTCTTCCTCCATTGATGTGATTGCCGTCTTTTGCCATATTCCAGAATCTTTGAAGAATGGATATAGGATTGCTATATGCGCAAGCCCGTTCATCTCCATCAGAAGCCAGTTTGCAGCAGTCTTGTCATGCATTAGACGCGAGGCATGCTCATAAATCGATTTGAACCAGAGGAGGATCATCTCATCTGTGAATGAAGGGCTCTTCATGAATGAGTAGAAGATGTAAGGCCAGTTAGCACCCATCCTTATACCGCATTCGATTGTTCTCCAGCACTTGGTGTCCCTCCCCGATGTGCCTATTGCTGGCACTTCAGCATCTTCAATCCAGCTTCTCATGATAGCAATAGCAGAGGCTGCGATTTCCTCATTGCCTGTACGGTTGTATTCATGGGCCATCATCTTGATTCCATTGTGGCGCGATAATTGCCATGTCCACTCTTTGTAGCCATTGGCTGTCGGGTTTGCAAACCAGTCGATGCGCTTTTTCTCTGAGAAATCTCCCAGAATGCCTACTGATACGACTTTGAATGTTTCAATTCGCTTCACAGCCTCGCTATCGCTCTCTCCGGGAAGCTTGTATATGTTCTCAGGTTCCTCATATGGAATCGAGAAGAACGCCTTTTCAGTTTGTCTGAAATATGCTCTTGCATAGCCTGCAAAAGCTTTTGTAGCTTCTGCATAGTCACCGCTCTCTGCAGCTTTATGGATATCTGCAAGCTCGTCTGATAACGCTTCAAAGAATTCTTTGTCTGATGTTCTTGGACCTTTTGTCATATTCACTCCTACTAAATCATAGCATCAATCAGGATGCAAAGCATTTGCTTTCCTGTTATCCTTGATACTATGAAAAAGAAGAGAGAACGTATTCATAAGCTTACGTTGAAAGAGCAGATAAAGACAGCTCCTGGACTTTTTGCCGTCTACATCCTCCTCAGGACATCTGTTGTTCTTGTGATGATTGCCCAGATATTCAACAAAGACTGGCAGAATGTCATGCTTTGCATTTACTCGCTGTTTCTCTTTACAATCCCATCATTCATTGAGCGTAACTGGCATATAGATATTCCTGATACGCTGGAAATAATCATTCTTGTATTCATCTACGCCGCCGAGATACTTGGAGAAATCAGGGCATTCTATGTCAAAGTGCCTGGCTGGGATACAGCGCTTCATACTATAACAGGATTCTTGTCAGCGGCTGTCGGCTTTTCCCTTGTTGATATCATCAACAGAAATGAGAATACAAAGCTCTATCTTTCTCCTCTGTATGTGGCTATTGGCGCCTTCTGTTTCTCTATGACTATTGGCGTGCTCTGGGAGTTCTTCGAATTCTCTGCAGATATGCTCTTTGGTCTGGATATGCAGAAAGACACTGTAGTCCATGAACTTCATACAGTCCTTCTCGATGAAAGCATGATGAACAAAGTTGTCTCCATCACAGGCATCACTGAAACAGCCGTGAATGGTCAGGCACTAGGAGTTGGTGGCTATATAGATATCGGGTTGATAGACACAATGAAAGATTTGTTTGTCAATCTGCTAGGAGCTTTCGTCTTCTCTATCATTGGATTCTTCTACATCAAAGGCAGAGGAAACGGAAAGATTGCCAAGCGCTTCATGCCCACGCTGAAAGGTAGAAGCGCCAGCGAAAATGGTGAAATCAGATAAGCTTCTTCAGATCATTGAGAGCTTCTTCATTGATTGATTCCCAAGGCAATGAGACATCAGTCCTGCCAAATGCTCCAAATGATGATGTCTTTCGGTATATCGGGCGTCTCAAGTCAAGTTGCCTGATCATTCCTTCAGGCCTTAGGTCATAATGCCTGCCAACCCACTTGAGGATTTCTTCATCGCTTACACGGCCCGTGCCATATGTGAAGACTGCTAGTGAGACAGGCTCTGCAACGCCGATTGCATATGCAGCTTGCAATTCGCACTCAGCGGCTGCGCCTGAATAGACGATAGTCTTAGCGATATTCCTCAGAGCAAGGGAGGCTGTTCTATCGACTTTTGTCGGATCCTTGCCTGAGAATGCACCGCCGCCATGATGTGCATAGCCTCCATAAGTGTCTGCAATGATTTTGCGTCCAGTGAGTCCTGTGTCAGCTGCAGGACCTCCAAGCACGAATCTTCCAGTAGGATTGATGAAGAACTTTGTGTTCTTGTCCAGAAGCTCCTCAGGTAGCTCTGCCATGATGATCTTTTCCATCAGTTCCTTTCTCAGATCCTCGAGAGCGATATCCTCATCATGCTGTGCAGAGAGCACGACAGCGGCGATTCTGACAGCTTTCCGGCCATCATATTCGACTGTAATCTGGCTTTTGCCATCCGGTCTGAGGAAGGGAAGAGTGCCTGCTCTGCGTTCCCTGCTTAGCGCCATCGTAAGCTTTCTTGAGAGCGCAAGTGCAAGAGGCATGCATTCTTCAGCTTCATCCGAGGCATAGCCGAACATCATTCCCTGATCTCCTGCTCCTATTGTGGAACTGTCACCATAAGCAGAATCAACACCCATTGCTATGTCGCTAGACTGCTTATGGAGAGAGCATGTTATATCTGCACTGTCATCGAATCCATATTCGCTCTTTGTATAGCCGATGGATCTGATGACATCTTTTGCTATCTCTTTGTAGTCGATGTCCGCTTTAGTGGTGATTTCGCCCATTATATGCACAGCCCCCGGCTCCGCTGTTACTTCGCAAGCGGAGCGTGAGAGAGGATCTTGTGATAGCAATGCATCGAGAATGCCATCTGCTATCTGGTCACAAACTTTATCTGGATGTCCATCCGTTACTGATTCTGAAGTGAATAGTCTTTTCATATCACATCAATTATACTGTTTTATCTTGATGCGTGCTATGCCAGATTTCATCAGCGACTGGCTTCCACGCTTCTGCTGCTGATCTGCACTTTCCACACAGCTCATCCACGTCCTCTTTTGCTGCCAGATCCGTTGAGACGGCATCTGTCGCATGGACCATTTTTGCCAGTGCTCCGTTGTTGTCTAGAAGCGGGCACGGTCTGAGATAATTAGGGGAGAATGGCTGAGAGGCAGCATATTGTTTGAAGAGCGGACTCTGCAGGACTTCAATCAGCGTATGCTCTTTGATGTTCATGTTCGAATAGTGGATGAACGCGCATGGTTCCGCATCTCCATTCGCATTGATATGGAAGTAGTATCTTCCACCTGCTATACAGCCCTGGACATACTCCCCATCATTCCAGAAGTCCATTGTAAAGATAGGTTTCGTTTTCCTGAACTCCCTGATTCTCTTATACATGAATGCTCTGTCATCAGCTGTTGCCATCAAATCGGTAGGAGCACCGACTCCGACAGGTATATATGTAAAGAACCATGCGAACTTAGCACCTTTGTCGATCATCCAGTCAAAGTATTCTTCAGAACCAATCACATGCGCATTCTGATGTGTGTAACAGCATGAAACGCCGAATGGAAGCTTGTGTGCACGCAGTATCGCCATTGCTTTCTCGACTTTGCTGAACGTACCTTCTCCTCTGCGGAAATCAGTAGCGCTTTCGAAGCCTTCCACAGAGATTGCAGGAACAAAGTTCTTTACTCGCAGCATCTCCGAGGCGAAGTCGTCATCGATCAATGTACCGTTCGTGAATGCCATGAACTGTGAATCGGGGTGCGAGGCGCAGAGTTTTATGATATCAGCTTTGCGGACAAGAGGTTCTCCACCAGAGAAGAGGAACATCCTTATCCCAAGTTCGTTGGCTTGATTTATTATCGAATCAAGCATCTCATAGCTCAGATTTAGCTTGTTCCCATACTCAGCTGCCCAGCATCCTGTGCAATGCAGGTTGCAGGCAGATGTCGGATCCATGAGGATTGTCCATGGTATATTGCAGTTGTACTGCTCTTTCGCTTTTGCTTTCCTCCTTCCGCCAAGTATAGTTGCATTGATGATGAAATTCTCGAATGTCTTCATCCTCACATTTGGATCGATATCAGTCCAGAAACTTCTGACAAGCTTATACCAAGGCCCATCTTTATCACTGAGATATTTATGGATGTAAGCCATCTGCTTTGAGACAGTCCCTTCTTTCTTGTCGAATTTGTCAACCCAGGAGATGACGCTTTCAATCGCTTCATCTGGGTCTTTGCCGTTGATGTAGCTGAGAACTGTTTTGATTGCTAATGCCTCAGCTGTTTCTTTCAGATTAGCTTTCATAGTATTTTGCTCCTGCTCTGAAAATACAAGCTAAAGGTATTGGCGGCGTTAGACAGTGAATCTATTTTGGCGTGAATCTTCGCAGAGAAATCCTTGATAACTCAATCAGATTCTTTTTCAATGCCATCAAAAACTGCAACGGACCTTCTGAAGAGGAAGACTTTATCCATCTCCAGATGGCAAACGCTACCATATCCGAAGTTAACATCAGGCATTGTCCGCTGATTTCGTAAATGAAAATCTCTTCCACAGGTTCTCTCAGCATTTCTGCTATCTCGTTCAGCGTTGAGATAGAGATGGCTGCTCTGTAGAACTCTCTATCATTGTAGAGAAATCTGCACAGTGTCACTACAGAGTCCCATGCTTTATAAGGGCGCATCTTCTTCTCAAGTGCTGCCAGTTTCTCGTCCATCATTGAATTGTAGAGATCTTCTTTGCTTTTGAAGTGGAAGTAGAAGTTCTTCCGTGACATTCCCGCAGCTTCTGCAATCATTGTTATGTCAATCTGGTTATAATCTGTAGTGATAAGAAGCTTCCTGAAAGACTGTTTGAGACGATACTGTGAGTCTAAGTACCTCTTTGTTTGCATTCCCCCTCCTTTTTCCTGGATCTATTCTAACATGAAGCAGGAAAAATCGAATCCAATTGGACTCTCCACGTGGCAGAAAAACTCTCTTCTCGTTATTATGTGTCTATGCTTACTTTGGATACTGTGTATCAGGCTTCCTTCGCTTTGAAGGAAATAGCCCGTGTTACTGATCTCATACGTGCACCTCGGATGTTCCCAGCTGACGAGGTCTATCTGAAAACAGAGAACCTCCAGACGACAGGTTCATTCAAAGTCCGTGGTGCTTATTATAAAATCTCACGCCTTAGCGATGAGCAGAAAGAAAAGGGTGTTATCGCATGCTCTGCTGGCAATCATGCCCAAGGCGTTGCGCTTGCAGCTTCCATGCAAGGTATAGATGCCGTTATATGCATCCCCGAAGGCGCTCCTATTTCAAAAGTTGAAGCCACTCGTGCTTATGGTGCGAAAGTCGAGCTTGTGAAAGGTGTTTATGATGATGCCTATAACAGGGCGATGGAGATCATGGAAGATACTGGAAGGACGATGATCCATCCATTCAATGATCCTGATGTCATTGCGGGACAGGGTACAATTGGATTGGAAATTCTGCAGCAGTTACCAGATGTCGATAACATCATTGTCCCAGTAGGCGGTGGTGGTTTGATAGCTGGCGTTGCTTTTACTGTCAAGATGCTGAAGCCTTCTGTGAAGATTTTCGGAGTGCAGTCTTCAGGTGCGCCATCTATGGTGGATTCTCTCCATGATCACAAAGTTGAGTCTCTTCCTTCTGTCTCGACGATTTCAGATGGTATTGCTGTGAAATGTCCGGGAGATCTCACATACTCGCTTTGTGAGAGATATGTGGATGATGTGATTACCGTATCCGACGATGAGACAGCTGTAGCGATTCTCGATTTGATGGAGAAACAGAAACTTGTCAGCGAAGGGGCAGGTGCGGTCTCTGTTGCTGCTGCTCTTTTCAAGAAAGTTCCATTGAAAGGAAAGACTGCTTGTCTCGTTTCCGGAGGAAATATAGATGTGACTATTCTTTCCAGAGTCATCAACAGAGCTCTTATCAAAGAAGGAAGGCTTGCTGATATCACTGTGGAGCTTATTGATAAACCAGGCCAGCTTCTTGAAGTTTCCTCGATTATCGCAGCATCTGGAGCTAACGTCATAGGTGTACACCACGATAAGACTGGCAATGAGAAGTATTTGAATAACTGCACATTGCGCGTCTCGATGGAGACAAGGAACTTCGAGCATATCTGCGAAATCAAGAAGCAGCTTTCAGCGGCAGGTTTCCAGTTTGTCGGTGAAGAGAAATGAACTTCTTCTTCGATATTGACGGCACGATACTCCCGTTCGGCAAAAGCGCTCCTCGCAGTGCTGTTGAAGCTATCCACGCACTCCGTGCGGATGGACACAGGGCATTCCTCGCTACAGGAAGAAGCCCTGTGGAAGTCAATCAAAGCGTTTATGATATCGGGTTCGATGGCGGGGTCTTCTCCGCCGGTGCCGCTATCATCGCAGATAACAAGTGCATTTATCAGAAAGTGATGAGCCGTTCAGAGCGCGATTTTCTGCTCTCTTATTGTGAGAAGAGAGGTTTTCGCGTGCTCGTGCAGACCATGAAAGGGACTTTCGTCAGCCAGAGTGATTTCGATTTTTGGCGCTCTGCTATGATCGAGCATACAGGTGCTGCTGTCTCATTGTCCTCAATTGTTATCGCTCCATCTGTTCCTGAGGATATCCCAGTCATAAAGCTTCTCTATGTGGCAGAGAATGCGCCTCTTGAGAGTGTGAGGAAGGATTTGGAAGATGAATTCGATGTCGTGGACAATACTGTAGGTCTTCCATCTTGGATGATGGGGGAGATTGTTATGAAAGGAATCTCTAAAGCTACAGGTATTGATAAAATCCTGAAGTACTATGGTGATCCGCTCTCATCTTCTGCAGCTTTTGGCGATGGCGCTAATGATATAGAGATGGTTGAATATGCCGAATACGGTATATCAATGGGTAATGCTTCAGATGAGCTAAAGGCTGTTGCTGACTGGATTGCACCATCAGTTGAAGAAGATGGATTGAGCTGTGGCATCTCGCATGTGCTTAAAATCAGTACGGAACAATCTTCATGTGTTCGTTGAACGTTAATAATAAGTGAACAATTTTCTTTTATTCTGTAACAATCCGTACTAAACTATTATAAACAATAATGGAGGCAGAGAATGGAGGAAAAGAAACGAACGAAGGCCGAATACCGAAGCTCGCTCAGATCCAAGCGCCTCATAAGGGAAGCGCTTATCACGATGATGCGCGAGAAGCCGTTTGATAAGATTACCATCACGGATATTGTTAAAGCAGCAGATATCAATAGAGGAACTTTCTATGCCCATTTCAAAGATACTGAGGAGGTTCTTGAATCAATAAGAAATCTAGCGATTGATGAACTCAAAGCGGCATTCAATGGTATGACTCCCGATGTTATTCTCGCAAATCCGCGTCCGCTTTTTGAGGCGCTGACAGAATTAGTGAAAAAAGATAAGGAATATTATCGTCTGATATTCGATGTCGAGAGCTTCAAACAGGCTGTGCTGGATACACGTTTTCAGCTGATTGATTATTTTATGAACGCTACAGCTGTGCAGAATATGGCTTCAAGTCAGCAGAACAGGGCAAAAATCAGCGGCATCTTTGATTTTCTGATCACTGGTATAATCGGTACATTCTCAGATGTCTTGAAAGACAATATCTCACTGCCTTATGACTACCTCCCAGAGCTTCTTACAGCAATGACAGGAGGAGCCATTCGCCAGGTCTCAGAGCTGATCAGATGATACAGCAACATGGGAAGAACGGGAAACAGCAAGGGAAGAATCCTGTGCCGAATCCACCGAATGAACGTGAATAATCTTCGTATGCGGTTCTTCTTCCTGTGAGTCTGTCCCTGAAAGCCAGATAACTTATATTTCCTGGTTCCTTTTCAATTGCTATGTTGATATCACGAAGCGCTCCTGTGGAATCGCCTATATGAGCCTCCGCATAAGACGCAAGATAATACCATCTGCCGGAACGTCTGCTCTCAGGAATTCCCTGAAGTGCGTTAAGTGCTTCGACAAAGCGGCGTGCATTGATATAAGCGACTGCCGCGCGCAGCTCATTTGGCTCTTCTTCTCCTTGCGCCCTATAGCCACCATAACCATATCCATAGGAAGACTGTGAGGAGAAGCTCTCCTTATGATTGATGATCTGATCGTAGGCAGCATTTATTTCTTGCATCTTCCTTGCTGCCTCTGGACTGTTGCCAGCCACATCTGGATGATAGCGCTTTGCAAGCGTCTTATATGCTTTCTTCACTTCTTCGTCCGAGGCATCTGGCTTCAGGCCTAGAACGCTGTATGGATCACTCATTTCTTATCTTCCCTGAATTTTGACCATATTCCACTGTATAGAATATTCCTTAGAATGAAAACATGCTGGTCAAGCGGTAGCCGTTCGAACGCAGCGGATGCAGCCGCAGCTGCATCAAGGAGCATCTCTTTGATTTCATCTTCTGTGATATCATCAGAGAGCGGGTTATAGGCGCCCTCTTTCCTGTCTTTCTTCCTGTCGCACCATGCATCGAGAAGATAGATGAAGCGTCCAAGCCCACAGCCAAGGCTTCTTAGATCATCGCGGAAGAATGATGTGTCATCATAGACGAATACCTCACCAAGAATCTTGCCGAAAAGGAGAGCCATCTCTTCAGGATCCTTTATATTCTTTTCTTCATTGTCTTCGATGGTTTTCAGGCCGTTTTTCAGAGTTGTGCTGATTCTTGGATACTTCTTCTCAAGCTCCGGCAAGAGCACGCGCATCTTCTTCTCTTCGCTCTTTCCCTTGCCCTCGTCTCTGACTTTATCAAGCAGAGAGTAGTAGCCGAGCAGCATTTGCATATCAGAAGCATATCGTGTGTATTTTGTTATGATATACTCATGCTCTTTCACAGGGTGTGGAAGACATCTCTCTTTTCCTTTTTCCTCATCAGCATCTGCGATATCTGCAAGGACCATCTCCAGAAAGACCATATCATACGAGAGAACCATGATAGCTTTCTGCCCGTATTGCTCCCTTAGTATTTTGCACAATCCGCAATAATGCGCTTTGTAAATCTCCTTCTCTTCTTTGGAGAGAGTGGAGGCGTTAGCCATAACATATCCAAACATATCACGTCTTCTTTATGAATTGATGAGAGCAGTGTGGACAGGTGATTCTGATCTTGCCTTTCCCTTTAGGGACTCTCAGTTCCTTGCCACACTCTGGACACTTGAAATAAGCATGTGTCTTCTCGTCTTCTTTCCTCTTAGCTTTAGCCTGACGTTCTTCTTCCTTTCTTCTGGCTTTCTCGGGATCTTTTCCTGAACGGAAGAGGGAAAGGAACTTCTCGTTCTCATTTCTTCTTTTCGCTGTGTTGGTGCTCAGCATGCGCCATGCCGCTACAGCAACGAGAACGATAGCTATGCCTGATACAATGTATCTTGGCATTTCACTTGTGATTACAGAAGCCGCAGTTGCAGCAATCAGTGCCAGCGCTGTCAGGAATACAGATAGAGCATCTGAGCCATTGCGGCCAGAGAAAAATCCATTTGCCATAGTTTGAATATCGCAACAAGGAAGGGAGTTGTCAAATATTCATCAATGGAGTAACTAAAAAATATGGACATTATTGCACACAGGGGCTTTAGTGGCTCCTATCCTGAAAACACGATGCTCAGCTTCGAGAAAGCAGTAGAAAACGGTGCTGATGCAATTGAGCTTGACGTTCATCTCTCCAAGGATGGAGAAGTGATGATCATTCATGATGAAGCGTTGTCACGCACAGCTGGCAAAGATGGATTCGTCTTTGACTATACACGTTCAGAACTGGAGAAAATCAGTGCAGGGAAGACGAAGGGTGATAAGTTTGGTTTCACACCCATTCCATCGTTAGAGGAATATCTTGCGATGATCAAAGAAACTGATCTCTATACCAATATAGAGCTGAAGACAGCCCCTGTATATTATCCAGGTATCGAAGAAAAGACGCTTGAGCTTGTCAGTCGGTTCGGTCTGGAGGATCGCATACTCTATTCATCATTCAACTGGCTCTCTGTATTGCGTGTGAAAGAGCTTGATAGCACAGCACGCATTGCACTTCTGTTTGATGGCTTACGTTTGCTGCATATGGGAACTTTGATGAGCTCAATGAGCGTTGAATGCTATCATCCATCGCTTTCGATACTCGATGACCAGGTTGTCTCCGATATGAAAGCACACGGTGTGAAGCTGAATGTGTGGACAGTCAACGATGAGGAAGGCATGAAGCGATGCATCGACTGGAATATAGATGGTCTCATCACTAACGAGGTGCTCAAAGCAAAAGAACTTCATCGTACTTGACGTTCATCAAATTGAGATTTATTCTCATTTTCGTGAATTCTTACAATACAAAGCAGCGGAACGATGTCATTGCATTCTTTGCTTCCAGTCCTGATAGAAGTTTCACAGTGGAAGAAGCTTCAGCTAATCTTTCCACTGTGCCACGCTCGACAGTCTATCGGCTGATTACCAGGCTTTCTGAAGAGGGAATTCTGAGAAAGACCGGAAGCGAGGGACGTAAAGCGGTATATCAGTATCAGGGAAAAGAGTGTGCTTATCATATGCATATCAGATGCAGGGAATGCGGACGGACTGAGCATCTGGATGCGGAAGCGACCCGGAAGATTGAAGAGATCATCTCTGTTTCCTCTTCGTTTGTTGCGCTCGACACGACTGTGATCGAAGGGCTTTGCAATGAGTGCAGGAGCAAGATTCGATGAGAAGAGCGATTATACTTCTGCTTGTGTTTCTCCTTGCTGTCTCCTGTGCGAAAGAGGAATCTGATGATGAGTTTTCTGTAGTTGCTGCAGATTTTCCCTCATATGATGCCGCAAGGGCGATTTTAGGTGAAACTGATAATCTCACGTTGCTTCTGCCTCCTGGAACGGAGTCCCACAGCTATGATCCAACGCCTAGGGATATGATTAAGCTGGCGTCTGCAGATGTCGTAGTCTTTACAGGAGGACCGTCCGATGAGTGGGTCCGAACTGTGCTCTCATCTCTTGATGAGCCTCCCCGTCCATTTGCACTGACAGAGCAGGTTCCTTTGCTCTTCGAAGAGCATAAGGAAGGCATGGAAGAGGAGGAAGAACATGATCATAGCGTTCATGAAATTGATGAGCATGTCTGGACAAGTCCGAAAAACGAGATTGTCATCATAAAGAATCTCTCTTTGCTTCTTTCTACAGTTGATGCGAAGAACGCTGAGCTCTATGAAAAGAATGCAGATGCTTATATCGCCCGTATTTCAGCGCTGGATGAAGAGATTCAGAGCGTTGTTGATAACAGCTGCAGGAAACCTCTTATCTTTGCATCGCGTTTTCCGCTTCTCTATTTTGTCAGAGAGTATGAGCTGGATTATTATGCTGCATTCCCGGGCTGTGCGGAGGAAAGTGAGCCCAGTGCGAGAACTGTCGCATTCCTGATCGATAAAGCCAAGGAACTTTCTGCCAGCTGTATTCTGAACATTGAGATGTCATCGCCGTCAATTGCAAGGATCATCGCGGAGGAATCAGGGGCGAATGTGAAAGTGTTCAATACTTTGCACAATGTCAGCGCAGCTGATTTCTATGCTGGCAAAGATTATGTGGATCTGATGGGGGAGAATATCGGAGTGCTTGAGGAGGCATTGAATTGATTCTCATTGAAGGTAAGGATTTGACATTAGGCTATGAGGGGCAAGGCATCATCTCCGGTTTGACATTCACAGTCTCTGAAGGGGATTACCTTTGCATTGTTGGTGAGAATGGCTCAGGCAAAAGCACTTTTGTGAAAACTGTGCTTGGGCTTGTTGCGCCGCTTAAGGGAAGCATTACATTAAGCGGGGGCTTGAAGCAGAATGCGATTGGCTATCTTCCGCAGATTTCTGACATACAGCGTGATTTCCCTTCATCTGTGATGGAAGTTGTTCTTTCAGGATGCCTTAACAGGCACAGTCGTATTTTTGGTTACTCAGCTGATGAGAAGAAAAGGGCACAGTACGCAATCGAGAAGATGGGTATGCTTGAGTACAGTAAGAAATCATTTCATGAACTTTCAGGAGGGCAGATGCGACGAATTCTGCTTGCCAGGGCTTTGATGGCAACTGAGAAGCTGCTCTTCCTTGATGAGCCAGTGACTGGCCTGGATCCAGCTGCTACAAGCGAGCTTTATGCGCTTTTGAGGAATCTGAACCAGTCGGGTATAACTGTGATGATGGTCACCCATGATATACATCCAGCTCTCAACGATGCCAAGACAATCCTTCATCTCTCGCATGACGGCTGGTTTTTCGGTACAAAGGATGAGTACTTTGCTTCACGCATGGGCAAGGTTTTCCTGAAGGAGGCTGGACATGATAACTGAGATTTTCGCCTATTCTTTTCTTGTCAGAGCCTTCTGTGTCGGGCTTTTTGTCTCTGTTTCAGCTTCGCTTCTGGGCGTGAGTCTTGTTCTCAGGCGCTTCTCTATGATTGGAGATGGATTGTCGCATGTGGGATTCGGCGCATTAGGCATCTCCGCGCTGCTGGCGTTGCAGCCTATGATAGTGACAATCCCCGTTGTTATTCTCTCCGCATTCATACTGCTCCGCGTATCCGGCAGAAACCATAATGGTGATAGCGCGATTGCTCTCATCTCATCGTCAGCACTTGCGGTAGGAGTCATTGCTGTCTCAACAGCTGGTGTGAATACTGATCTTAATTCATTCCTTTTTGGTTCTATTCTTTCTGTCTCGCGTTCAGATGGGATTGTTGCAGCAGTGCTCTCGCTTGTCACAATACTTTCATACCTCATGTTCTATCATCAGATTTATACGACGACATTCGATCCTGTGTTTGCCAAAGCCACAGGTATCAATACAGGCAGGTATACAGCATTGCTGGCACTTCTGACTGCACTTGTCATCGTTGTCGGCATGCGTATCTTAGGTTCTTTGCTTATATCAAGTTTGATTATCTTCCCAGCTGCTGTCGCAATGAAGCTTGGCAAGACTTATCTCTCTGTCTCTGTGATATCAGCATGTGAGGCGGTAGTGGCATTTGTCATTGGGTTCTTCCTTTCCTATGCCTTCTCACTTCCAACAGGGGCAAGCATTGTTGTCATTCATATGTTCATCTTCATTGCCGCATCAATTGTTAAATACTGTCGAATAAACTTCGCCACAGGCAAATGAAAAGAAGCAAAACTGGCTGACGGGAGAGGCACCGCCGCTTCGAGATATCAGCAGCGTGCCTCATTGCATATACAGATTTTTAGCATCTAATGAAACATGCGTTTATTGCAGTTAAGCGCATTTTCTTTCATTTTAGATATATCGTGAAGAAGTCCTCAAGCGGGGGTACGGACAAAAACCTAGACCTGAAAACAAAGGAAAGATGAATAGATGTACGCACAGGAAGAGAGAATTAAAGCAGTAGAACTAAAGTACGATAGGAAAACAGCCGCTGTTATAAGGGAGCTTAGCTATCCTGATGATGATTACTTCTTCCTATGTGAGGGATACGAAGGAATCCTCATGGTGCACTGTGAAAGTACCTACGGAAGAAGAATCAGAACTGAGAGCGATCATCAATTCCTATAACCTTGCCAAGAAGGACAGGACGATGAACATGAATAAGCTGCATGCCACGTTCAACCAGAAAGGGATACCATTCCTTAAGAAGTCTGACCTTCAGACTAATGACAGCAGAATTGAGAACATCGCAAAGCATCTCAAAGGTTTAGCCATCAAGGATGCATGCCTTGTTGAAGCAAGGATAACTCTCATAGAGAGGCAGATTGACGATTACCTCTCCCTGATGCGTGAAGCACTGATGAAGCATCCAGAAATCTCACTGGTATGGCTGTCATTTCCTGGAATAAGAACGATTGTTGCGGCATCTCTTCTTGCCTACATCGGTGATGGAAGCCGTTTCTACTCCGCTTCCCAGCTGAGAAACTATGTAGGACTGGTGCCTATGATCCAGCAGTCAGGAGATGCATGCTTCCAGGGAAATGTCTCATGGAGAGGATGCAAGCCTGTGAGGAAGAACATCATGCAGAGCGCATGGAGCATCGAATCCCTGAAGGCAGGCTGTCCGCTCATGGACGAATGGGACTCGCTTGCCGCAAGACATAAACGGAAGTCTACCATTGCTGTCCATATAGCAAACAAGATACTCACTCTCGGATGGATACTTCTCAGGAAGAAAGAACTGTACAACGGATTCGGAAACTACAGCAGGCTGAAGGCGAAACTCAGGCAGGAAGGCTTGGGAGCCATCGACTGCAGCATGTTTCCTGAGCTCAATTGATGGCATCCACAATCCACTAACCCTAGATTAAGGATAGATGCCAATAGCTGGATTGTTCAACCCTCATTTTTCATGCAGGGCCATAGCACTATGCGCCCCGGTACCTAATATGCAAGGTATTTGACCTGATTGAGGCAATGAAAAAGTCTTCCGATGACAAGCTTCAACTATTTTTATTTTGAGGCTGGACACAGGAGGACAAATAAAAAGGATCTGAAATTTTCTCCGTGTAAAAGAGCTAGTGAGTAGATAGAAGAAGAGAGCGGAATCTCCTAGGATTTGTAATCGCAAAAAGAACAAGTCAAGGAGAACCGCTCATGAAGGAAGATAGCACTTTCCTGCTCAGTGAATCCACAGGCTGGATTGTAGACTGGGCACATCCTGCATTCGAGATATGCAAGGATAATCGCAGAGGCAGCGCATACGGCAGGATCACCTACACAGTCACAAAGGATCCTGGGCATGACTG
>JADIMT010000034.1 GCA_017694595.1 Candidatus Ornithospirochaeta stercoripullorum
TTCCCTGACAGAATCTCTGATGAGGATTTTGCCTGAGTCTCAAAAACGACAGCCTGATAGGGAAAGCACTGCCAATCTGACATTGACAGTACCTCATTGCGAATTTAGACTCCTGATAGCTGGTGAAAGACAGTAGTTTGCTGTCTCAGCTACAGATTATTTCCCTTCTTTTGACTAGCTAAGAGGGAATGTCCACAAAATGAATTACACTCTCCTCCAAAACTGTATCAGCTGATACGCGTGAAGTATTCACCTATTATCTTCAGTTCTTTTTCGACCTTGCCACTGTCAACATTGACCGCAGCGCGTGTCTTCGGCGCTTTTTCGAGGATCCTTGATTCATCACCTACTGTCCGTCCCCTGTCAGCTCCGTCGAGCTCTACAGTCAAAGCAAGAGGAAGCAAGCTGAAATACTCTGGATGAAGCGCACATACAACAGCAGATGGATCATGGACATATGTGTCATCCCCTCCAATCGTGTTGAGAATATAATGTTCCAACATCCCGGCAAATGCTTTTCCCGCTTCGGTTCCTGTTGCCCTCCAAGCTTGAGCATCTGACTTTCTAAGCCTTGAGCGCATAGTGACATCCAAGCCAACCATCGTAACGTCAAGACCACTTTCGAATACAATCTTCGCAGCCTCGGGATCTTGGGAGATGTTTGCTTCTGCAAAATGGCTTACATTGCCTCTTACTGTGAGAGCTCCGCCCATAATCACAACCCTTCCTTTCCATGATGAGAGCTCGGGCGCTTTCATAAGTGCGGAAGCAAGATTAGTAGACGGGCCTGTCGTGACTATAACCATATCCTCATTCTGCCTCATCATCCTGATCAGGAAATCAGAAGCAGCTTCCTTTTCCACACTTCTCTCCGCTGCTGGGAACACAACATTTCCAGTACCATTGCGGCCATGGATGCGGACACTGACATCATGAGGAGAGAAACTTTCAGTCGTAAGCGAATGATATGCACCTTCAAACACAGGGACATCGCTACGGCCCATCATTGCAAGAACTGCAAGCGCATTCCTCGCACCCATATCCGTCGTGACATTGCCAAAAGTACCTGTAACTCCAAGAAGATTTACTTCTGGATTCAGCGCAGCATATGAAAGCGCGATAGAATCATCGACGCCTGTATCAAGATCAAGTATGAGATTAAGCATTACCGTTTCTCTCCCGGAGCTCCTTGTCGAATCTGCTGATAGCTTCAAGAATCACCTTGATTTCCTTATCCCAGCCATCAGCGAGCTTCTTGTTCTCAGTCTCGTAGATGACCTCTCCTGTAATGAGGTTACCACTGACAGCGCTTATCATAGCACCGCGGACCTTACGTCTGTGGCAGACAGTATAGATTGCGGAACTCTCCATCTCAACATTCAAAACACCAAGGTCATGAAGCTTGCCAATCCATTCTGGCGTCTCTCCATAGAAAGCATCATCACTTGCGTTTATGCCATAGAAGAAACCATATCCACACTCCTTCTGCATATCGCGTGCCGTATCGATAATCGCTCTCGTGAAATCAAAATCCGGAACGGCAGGAAATACATCTGGAACATAAAAGCGGCTTGTCCCCTCATTCTTCATCGATCCCGTGGATACGATGAGATCTCCTATGGAGATTCCCTCCTGCAAAGCTGCAGTACTTCCTATCCTGACAAGACATTTAGCACCGATGTTTATAAGCTCCTCACATGCGATTGCTGTAGAAGGGCATCCCATTCCAGTGCTGGTCACAGAAATCCTCACACCCTTGTAATAGCCAGTGAATGTCCTATGTTCTCTGTTTTCAGCTACCAGATGCGCATCATCCAGGTACGCCGCCACTCTGTTGCTTCTTGCAGGATCCCCGGGAAGAAGCACATATTCCCCGATATCTCCAGGAGACAGATGAATGTGATACTGTCTCTTTCCAAGTGTCTTTTTTTCTTTATCAAGCATTGTTTGCCACCTTCTTTCCAAGCATACGACGTTTTCGTTTCTCGCTTTCCGTCTTCTGTATTGAATAAATAACAAGACCTGCTATCGTAGCAGCATATGGGACCATCTGAACGAACTCGGATGGGATTCTGAGCAGCTGAAGTATATTCGATATTCCATCGAAGAATGCGAATATAAGAGCGGAGCACATCGTTCCAATCGGGCTGCACTGCCCCATCGCATTCGCGGCAAGAGAGATGAAGCCACGACCTGCGACCATATCCCTTACGAACATATTGAGATATCCCATCGAGAGGTACATTCCTCCGATGCTGGTCAACACGCCACAGAGAAGAATCGCAATAAAGCGAGTCTTGTTAACGCTTATACCAACAGAATTGATTGCATTCTCATTCTCGCCGACAGCACGGATCCTGAGTCCGAGCGGAGTCTTGTAGAGCATATACCAGATTACTGCAACCATCACGAATGCAACATATGTAAGGACATTATGGCCGGAAAGGATTTCACCAATTACAGGGATATCTTTTATCAAAGGTATGTCCAGCGTACCAAATGAGAAGCTCCTGAGTGATGAACTGTTGCCCTTCTCTCCTGTGCATATCTCGAGGATGAATATAGTGAAACCACTTGCGAATGTGTTTATAGCAGTACCACAGAGAACGGAATTAGCTTTCATCACGAGATGAAAATACGCAAAGACCGCACTGAGTATCAGCCCCGTCGCTATTCCGCACAGGAAACCTCCCAGAAGGCTTTCCGTATAAGCGCTTCCGACAACTCCAGCAAGAGCGCTGCAGAGCATGATGCCCTCGAGTCCGAGATTCACGACTCCGGATTTCTCACATATCACAGCACCAAGGCTGGCAAAGAGAAGAGGAGTGGCGACACGAAGCCACATTGCGACGAATTCCGCACTGAAGATCTGTTCCAATACGCTCATGCTTTGCCTCCTTCCGTTGCGCTGTGCACAATCAAACGCTGCTTCCATCCCTGGAGAAGAGCATCAGCGGCAATCATCAGCATGATTACGCCCTGGATGATATCCACAACCTCCGCGCTCACATCGCTGGAACGAGCCATGATTCCACTTCCAACTTCAAGATACGCTATGAAAAGAGCTGCAAATGGAACGAGAATCGGATTACGTCTTGCAAGAAGCGCAACTGCAATTCCTGTCCATCCATATCCGGGGCTTGATGTCCACTTGAAGCGTGTATACATGCCCAAAAACTCTACTCCACCACCTAGGCCTGCAACAAATCCTGCAAGAATCTGAGCACCGACCATGACAAGAGCAGACTTTATTCCGACATAGCTGCTGAAACGTGCATTATCTCCGACGAGACGGATTCTGAAGCCTTGGCGGGTCTTGAAGATGTAGAACCAAAGGACAGCACAGCAAACAAGCGCTATGATGAGTCCTAAATGGACTTTCGTACCAGGTATGATGCATGGAAGCTCCGCGCTCTCCGCTATCTTCAGCGAAGCGAGCGAAGAAGCTTCAGGCTCCCTGAAATGGTAATTGACAAGATATAGGGCAAAGAACTGTATGATGTAGTTGAGCATGATGGATGTAACGACTTCACTTGCCTGCCACTTGAGCTTCAGCAGAGCTGGTATAGCAGCTGCTATCGCACCAAATATGCCAGCAGTCAGAAGCGCCACTGCCGGATGAACCACAGGGGGCAGAGGAAGAGCGATCCCCACCATCATCGCACCAGTTATGCCAATGAAGAACGAGCCTTCGCTTATCATCGAGAACTGTCCCGCTCTGAAAATCAAGGTCACTGCAAGTGCCGTGAAAATCAAAGGTACAGCTCCCTCAAAAATATTCCCTATTCTCCTCAGCGAAGTGAATGGTCCGAGGAAGAAGCTTGATATCGCGACTCCAGGCTCCTCGCTGACGCTGAGGATTATCAGGGAAACGAGAAGACATGCTATAACAACGACCAGCAGAAGCTTAGCCGAATCTATCAATCGGTTTATTGACTTCGTATTCACATCGCGCTCCTTGAAATCTCGCTTTCATCCTGATGATCCAAACCAAGCATATAGCGTCCAAGAATCTGTCCATCCACGCCTGAAAGCGACTTGAAACACGCAGAGAACTTGCCTCCATACATCACCAGCAGCCTGTCAGAAAGCCCAATAAGCTCATTGAGGTCGCTCGAGACAAGCAGAACAGCGCATCCCTCTTCCCTCAGCGATACAAGCTTGCGTCTGATGAATTCAGTCGCACCGACATCGACACCACGCGTTGGCTGGTTCGCTATTATAAGCTTTGGAGAGCTTGAAAGCTCCCTTGCAAGCACGACCTTCTGAATATTTCCTCCAGAGAGGCTTGAAATCTCAACTTCCCCATTCTGGCATAGAATCGCGTAATCTCCGATCATCTTTTTGCTGAAATCATCAATATCCTTGCTCTTTACAATGCCCGCACGAGAGAAGAAACGTGACTCATTGATTTTGTCAGCAATCATATTCTCTGTCACAGAAAGCGATGGGGATATGCCAAGCGTCATCCTGTCCTCCGGGATATATCCCATCCCAGACTGCCTTATCTTCCGTATTTCACCTTGTTTGATTATCAAGTCACAGAATCTTATCTCACCACCGTCATATGGCCCCATGCCTGTTATGGCATCGACAAGCTGTGACTGGCCATTACCTTCTACGCCGGCAATACCCAGTATCTCGCCTGAATGGAGAGAGAATGAGATTTTATCAAGAAGAGGTTTCTCACCATCTCCGCTTACCGTGACTTCTTTCACAGAGAGAATTGTCTCACCACGTTTACACTCAGGCTTGTCAATCGTAAGCTGGACATCTCTTCCGATCATGCGCTGCGAAAGTTTCTCATCGGTGATGTCATCGAGAGTGAAGACACCCTTTGTCTCGCCATGTCTTATAATCGTGATTCTGTCACAAAGCTCTCTTATCTCATCGAGCTTGTGGCTGATGAAGATGATTGTAAAGCCCTGGCTGCGGAGATTCTTCAGCTCCGAAAACAGCTCACCTGTTTCCTGCGGAGTCAGAACAGCTGTAGGCTCATCGAGTATGAGGATCTTTGCACCTCTTATGAGTATCTTGAGTATCTCGAGCTTCTGCTTCTGCCCTACGGAGAGATCCTTAACCTTAGCCCTCGGATCGAGGTACATATTGTACTTCCTGCCCATTTCGCCAACTAGCTCCTCGGCGCTCTTGTAATCGATACCAAGACCCTTTCTCTTTTCGATTCCAAGTATCACGTTTTCCGTGACAGTAAGCGAAGGAACGAGCATAAAATGCTGATGGACCATTCCAATGCCCATTCTCAGGGCATCCTGCGGATTCTTTATATCGGCTTCCTTGCCGCCTATCTGGATGCTTCCGCTTGTAGGCTTCTCCTCCCCGAAGAGTATTTTCATGAGAGTCGTCTTTCCTGCCCCGTTCTCACCAGATAAGGCATGAATCTCGCCTGTATTCACCTCGAAGGTGATATCACGATTAGCGACCACCCCATTGGGATAGACCTTCGTGATGTTCTTCATGCTGAGTGCTGGATTTGACATATATCTCCAAAAGAAATGCGGGAGATGGGAATAACCCATTTCCCGGCATATTCTGAATTCGGGAAACCATTACGGCTTCATAGAATCACGGATAGCTGCAACCTCTTCTGTAGGTGTACCTGTTGCCATACGTACAGGAATCTCTCCGTTGGCTACCATCGCAGCAATCTCATCAAGCTTCGTCCTGATATCCTCAGGAACGATTGCACGGTAATTCTCGTTGTCAGCAAGTCCTACGCTTCCGCTGCTGAGGCCGAGCACATAGTTCTCATCAGTGGACATAGTGCCATCGCGGAGACCACGCATTGCGACTGTGAGGGACTCTCCTACCTTCTTGAGGGAAGATGTGATGACATTGCGTACAAGTTCTGGATCGGACTCTTCCATAGATGCCCATATATCAGTATCGCAAGCGATGAGGTACTTGTCCTCATTGCTCGATGCTGTAACAGCTCCGAGAATACTCTGGCTTGCTGGTGCATAGATGATCTGTGCCCCCTGATTATACATCTGAGTTGTCATCTCCATACACTTCGGAACATCCTCAAAAGATCCAACATAGCTTGTGAGGACTCTGATAGTAGGATCGATGTATCTGATGCCATCAATATATCCCACAAGGAAGTCATTGATGTTAGCTGCATCCATTGAACCTACAAAACCCAGCACGCGCTGTGACGGATCGATCTTTGCGTCTCCGCTGTCCAGCATGAGCGCTGCAAGAGCTCCGGCCATGAATGCTGTCTCATTCGACTGATAGGATATGCCCATAACGTTGTCCATATCCGATGTACCATCGAAGAAGATGTAGTCCTGATCAGGGAACTGTTCAGCAATCTCCTCTACAAGCTCAAGAACTGACCATGTTCCCGAGACGATGACATCCCAGTCCTGTTCTGAAGCATCGAGGTAGTAGCCTTCATAAGAAGCTTCGTTCCTTCCCATCTCGACGATCTTGATGTTCGCACCATCTTCATCTCGCAGGGTATAGAATCCACTTGCAGCAGAGTCATAGAAGCCTTTATCTCCAAGACTTCCGTTGACAAGATAAAGAGCGCTGAATGCTCCATCATCCGCAGCAGCGGATTCTGATTCATTGGAACCTCCTGCAACAAGCAGAGAAGCACAGACGATGAAGATTGTGGCAATCGTTATGAGTTTCTTCATCAGATCCTCCTTATATTTTCCAGTGTACTTTATTATTACACTTTTCTCCTAAGAGTTTGTATACGAAACCAATCCTTATGAAGATAATATCTCAAATCAATGAAGCACCGGTCGCCTTCATAAAGATGATCCTCCATAAAAAGCAGAGGAAGTGGCATAGCGCTTATCTCGCTATCCTCGACCTCATCAACTACACTAATAGATGACCGTGATGTATCCGCGATCCTGTATACTGTGTTCTCGATGAAATCCACAAGTCCCGCCTCATCATCAAGCCTCACCTTCTCCCTCTCCAGAAAAACGAAAGAGGAATAGAATACGACACGTGCTCTGAACTCACCTTCATGAGAATAATCCAGAACTCCCTTCACGAGAGGCATACCCTCATTGAGCTCCAGCAGTGACGCCATCCATCTGCTTGCAGTCACGCAGCTGTATGAAAAAAGAGAGGGAGATACAGGCTCTGTGCAGAATGAACGGACAGGAGAGGAAAGCATCTGATAGAGATAGTTCCCTTCCTGCTGGAAATGGCTCACAGAAGCTCTTCTTCCCTGAGCCTTGCAAATCGCACCATCCTCAAAAAGATGGTACAGCGCCTCTCTCACAGTCCCCTTGCTGATACCCCAATAAGAAGCAAGCTCTCCCTCACTAGGAAGAAGTGTGCCTGCTTGCCAGGCCTCAGAAAGAAGACAATCCCTAACTGCATCATAGACGCAGAGATAGAGACTCTTTCCGGACTCAATTCCGGGCAGAGAAGCGGGAAAAGACTGAATTGGAATCTCAGTTCTCTTTCCCATCAAGAATCCTTTTCGCACTTTCAAGCGCCGCAGCGATGAGAATATCCTCGCAATCCTCTGGATCATCCTCTATATCAGGCAACTTTGCATTGCATGGATTCGTCGCAACAAGCAAGGAGGACGCTCTGACACCAAGAGAAGAAGCCACTATATAGAGAATAGCTGTATCAGTATCCGAGACAATGGCACCGCCGCCTACATACTCATCCCATCTCTCTTTCAGCCTCTTTCCGGATGGTCTTGAAAATCCATCGAAAGGAGTATAGTAAGAGCTTCGGGTGATGCAGTTTCCGATGTGAACCTTTCCCTGCAGAGCCTCCTCCGCCTTCATAAGAAGCAGAGGGTCTGAGACTGCTGGAAACTCAGGAGGAAGATACTGCTCTGCGACTCCTTCCATCCTGACAGCACCCTGTGCAAGCACAAGATCCCCCCTTCCCACATCCTCTGAGACAGAGAGGCAAGTACCAACACGAAGAAATGAAGATGAACCGACCTGAACAAGCTCCTCGACAGCAATAGCCATCGACGGCCCGCCTATTCCGGTAGAACATACTGATATTGGTTTACCGCAAAGAGTGCCCGTAAATGTCCTGAATTCCCTATGATAAGCCTTCTCTTCACAGTCATCAAAATGGGAAGCTATCTTCACAGCTCTCTCCGGGCTTCCAGGAAGGAGCACAAGAGGGGCTGTATCTCCAGCGGCAAGATTGATATGCATCATTCTCTTCATGCTTTTCCTCCTTTCCTGTCTTCCTCGATCACAAGGCGCATTCCTTCAACTCCGACTTCTATCGCACGTTGCTCCCAGCCGGATGGATAATCCTTCACATCATTCGAATATGCTTTGTAATTAGTTGCAGAAATCATGACGGATGCTGTCCTTATACCAAGCACTGCACCTATCGTGAAGATGGTTGAACACTCCATGCTAGTATTTGATGCGCCGCCCTTCTCATATGCATCCCATAGATACTCAAGCATAGGATAGACAGGCTTCTCTTCCATGCTGGCCTCAGTATAGAAGGAATCCTTCGTTATCGTGACGCCTGTGTTGAATGGAAAACCAAGCTTCTCAGCAGCTCTGACAAAGCATTTGAAGATGCTCCATTCAGGAACAGCCGGAAATTCATCGGGAAGATACTGCCTGCTTGTACCTTCCATCTTGACCGCAGCACGTGGAATCATGACATCTCCGATTTTAGTGTCAGGTGACGAAGATGCACATGAGCCAATTCTCACCATAGTATGGACACCCATTGAGGCAAGCTCTTCCATCACGATACTTGTGGATGGACCTCCAATACCTGTGGATATAACAGAGACAGGCGTCCCACCAATCGCACCAGTCATGGCATAGAACTCTCTGTGCCTTCCTACAACACGAGCATCATCCAGCAGCAAGGCAATCTTCTCCACGCGCTCAACGCTGCCAGGAAGGAAAACATACTTACCAACATCCTCAGGAGAAAGCCTGAGATGCAGTGGCTTCTTGAAAGCCGGTTCATATAATCTACCCATGAATATATATGAACATCCAATTGCAAAAAGCACAAGTAAAATCTTCTATATAAGTTCAAACTTTTCTATAAAAGTTACTAAAATGAAAAAACAGCTCAGCTGGAAGCATCACAACGCCATCTTTTTCATTTGCCGACTCTCAAAAAGAGCGGAGTCCCTCCGGAAAGCGAGAAGAGAAGGCCTCTGTACAGCAACGAATAAGCATATTTTGCAGCAGCTTCTCCATCTATGTTGCCATCTTCATCGGGAAGAATCTTCCCGATAATCTTCCTGCAGTCTGCTTTTGACTCATCACTCCAGCTGACAAGCGCATAGCTATCAGCGCACCAGCTGCATGAGTTGACCCGTTCCAGGAGCTCTGCTAGCGCAGATGTCGAAGAAGCCAAGACATAGCCCGCATCAGGCAACGTCGTGTGATAAGAGAACATATCATCGGAAGGAACGAAGAGAAGAGAAAACAGCGTCTTCGCCCAGATCATGTCACGAGATCGCGATGCTTTCAGCACAAGCGGATGACGATTACACTTAAAACCATGTGGAAAGCTGGTAAGCATCGGCATGCCCATCATCGCAGATGAAGCTTTCAGCAGAAATGCCTGATAGGCATCGGATGGCAGTTCCTCCTGAAAGCATGGACGCTGCGGATCATCCTTCCATTCCTTGATTTTCATTCCACCCTTCCGGAGAAAAGCAAGATTGCCGCTTATCCAGTCAGATGAATAATCCTGTATGATTCTCTCTGAAGCTAATCCACCTAGATAGCTGAAAAGAGGACCGGAGAAGATCATCATAACGTAAACACCAGACTATATTTATCTGAAGACAAGAGCTTGTATGTCCTCTCGTTTATCAAGAACGATTTCGATTTGCGCGAAGATGGAGAATAGACGTGATAGACAAGAATCAAAGACAATGCATTGCTTGCCTCAGCTTTATCTTCTGCAGAAAGCCCTCTGATGCTCACAGACTTGCACCCGAAGCTCTCTGCACCTTCTGCAGTAAGCATCAGGCCATCCTCCTCCTTGTTCTCATAGCATCTGGCAAAGAACCAGACAGGGAACGCATTCTCTTTCAAATCCGCAATCGCCTCCTCTACATCATCCCTATCAAGCATCACTGAGTTGATATACACGCTTTTTGCTTCAAAGCGTGACATCACAGAAGATGTAAGGCGAATGAAATATGCAGCACTCTCCATGATATCATCAGAAAGCGATGCACAAGCTATAACCATCAAGTGCGGCTCCTCAAGCGAAGCAGAGAAGACTGCACCATTCTCATGGCGAAGCAACACTGATGTTTCTGCAGTCCGAACAGTTCGCAAGCCGCGGATTCTGGCTATCTCAACCATATCCTCTTCTTTGACGCTCACGGATTCCGGAAGCTCAACGATACACATAAAGATGCCTTTGCGGCAGAAGAGAATATAATCGGCACGGGCTTTCAGCAGCTCTGCATAGACAATCTCTGCCTCGCTTCTATGCGAGAGATCTGAAGAGAGATACTTTCTCAGATGAAGCCTAGCAGAAGTAACATGCTTTTTCTGCATCGGATCATCTCCAGGAAGGCTCTCATAGAGATGGAATTCGTTGATTGCGCTCAGTATCTCGGAGAAAGGCTCAGCGGAGTACAGCTCGCTTCTAAGCTTCCTGAGCTTATCCTGGGACTTCTTCCACTCGCCACTATAACTGAGAATGACAGCCTGGAATGCTGTCAATGCCATCTCCTTCATACCTTCAGGAAGCAACTCAACAGCTTCAGAAGCCATTTTTGATGATATATTCAGTATTTCAGTTTTCTTGGATTCCTTACTCATTACTCCTCCTTCAGGAAGAAAAGCTCCTCTCCTCTATCTGTAGAAGTATACACCTTATATCCCGCATCGTTGGAATTAATGATATCACCATCTTTCAATGCACGCTTTATATTCCTAGCCATAGCATTATAGACAGTAGCATAATCCTTCTGCAAAGGCTCATGCTTCAGCTCGATCGCAACATCCTTCCGCCCCCATGAAAGGCCTGAATGGGTTCTGAGAACATAGACACCTGTATCATTATAGTGAGTGCACCCAATCTGAAGAAACACAACAGAGGAATCGATGTCTTCTGCTGTATCTTCAATAATGGAATCCTTTGCACTGAGAGGGAACAGCTCCTCTCCTATGCGGATTGATGAGACGTCATCACCATATTCATGGAAAAGAGCCGTCAGCACCAGTTGCATATCATAGGCTGCAGAGAAAGGTTCTCCATCCACCAGGATCTGGATGCATCCGCCATTCCCATTATAACCCGACCTGACAAACTCATCTTTGAGAGCTTCTGGTATTTCATCAGCAATATCATTGAAGTTATTGGCTTGATATCGTATTGAGACAACGCTGTCGGCTTCTGTTTCGAAGAGATAGAAACTATCACTATAGAAAGAATCCTCTTCATCATCAGGCGGCAGGAAATATTCCTCAAGCGCATTCATGACGCGCAGGATATCGAAATCAGCATTTCCGCTCAGCCATAAAGCGGAAGAGAAAACACCTTTACCATCACCTGTAAGCAATCCCGCCCTAGCTTTCTCAGCCCGGGCGAACAGATAATCATTGTATTCAGAGAGGCTGCAATTCTCATCATAGCGGTCAATATATCGCATGAAGGACTTCTTTGCTTTCTTCAGAAGTGATTGCACTCTGTCAAGATTGCCTGTCTCACGCAATATTGCATTCGCCTCATCTGTATAATTATTCCCCTCCAGAAGATCCACACCGGAACCTGCTTTGAAATCATCGAACTTCTTCAGCTTATGCAAAAGTTTGTTCGACTCTTTGTAATCACCTTTACCGGAAGCGAAAATAGCCTCAAGAGCAATCCTGCCATACTCATGCATCTCATCGGGAAGCATGGATATAAGCTGATTAACAATACCGGAGAACATGTCAGTCATACCAAGGACAGAATCGAAGAAATCCTCATCATAATCAGGTAGCATTTCATCATCTTCATCATCTGAAGGGAACTGAAAGTATTTGTTCTCGGAATCATCGAACCTATCTTCATCTATTTCGTGGAACTTCTCATCTTCTTCTTTTTGCATAAACCACCTTCTTTTCTAAGAGAATATCATAGCAATATGAGAAACTCTACAGTCCGTTTTCACTGAGAAACATAGTGAATAAGATCATCGACAAGCTTATCAAGCTCCACTGCCACAGATTCTTTCGTGAACTCTTCTGGATATGTGAATGTAGCTATGCCATCGCCATCAAGCGTGTAGACAACTCCCATCTCACCATATCCGTACTTCTCGTTCTCAAGCGCGAAGAACGCATTCACTTCATCATCTGTTGCCACCACTGGATACTCAAGCACTGTCTTTCCAGCATCAATAGTCGCCTTAAGCGTATAGCCCGCGTAGCTGTACTCGCGAACAATCGGCTCATCGACTACAGCGGGAACTGGTGTTGTGATATATGTGATAAGATCATCGACAAGCTTATCAAGCTCCACAGCCACAGATTCCTTCGTTAACTCCTCTGGGTATGTGAATGTAGCTATGCCATCGCCATCAAGCGTGTAGACAACTCCCATCTCACCATATCCATACTTCTCGTTCTCAAGCGCGAAGAACGCATTCACTTCATCATCTGTTGCCACCGCTGGATACTCAAGCACTGTCTTTCCAGCATCAATAGTCGCCTTAAGCGTATAGCCCGCGTAGCTATATTCCCTCATGATTGGGACAGGTACAAATGAAGCGATATCATCAACAAGGATATCGAGATCAGACACAATGACATCAAGAGGAAGGTTTTCAGGATATGAGAAAACCACAATCCCAGATTCTGGAAGCGTGTAAGATATGCTAAGAGAAGATAAATTATATCTCTCATCTTCTGAAATCAAGAAAGCCTCAGCGTCCTCCACAGCAATATCATGTGGATAATGAATCACTGTCTTTCCCTCTGATATGAAAGCTGTAAGCTCTGGATATGCTTTTGTCATTGCAATGATCTCATGCCGTGGTGCTACAACTAGTTCTGGAGCTGCAGCTATGAAGCTCATCAGTTCAGCAAAGCTTCTATCCAAAGCGGAGCATAAATCCTCCACTCGTCTTTCATATGCACAGGAAATGACAAGCTCCCCTGCCTTGTTGCTATAAGTTATCCCATCTGCTGCAAAGCCATACTTTGAACCGATGAAACGCATGAATGCATCAATTTCAGTAAGAAGAGGCTCTGGATAAGCGAGAATTATCCCATTTCTGGTTATCTTTGCACTATATTCAACGCTCTCGCATTTATATGAGACAGATTGCTCAATGACCCCAAACGGCGACAAAGGTTCTACATATACATCTTCTTTTGTCTCGGGCTCCTCGCTTACAACTGCTGGGGCAATATTCTCTCCAGCAACAGGAACGTCCGATGAAACACTCTGGCAGCTGATTGCCAAAACTGCCACGAGAAGCAGAATGATCGTATTTCGCATGTGCTCTCCTACTTTGCAACGGGAAAAAGAAATCCCTTGTACGCAAAGCACAAGGGACATAAACAGCTATCAGTTTTTATACTGTTGCAGGCTGGATATCAAAACCTTCCACATATGAGAGAAGATCAGAAGCGAAAGTCTCTGCATATGCAGCAATTGTTTCAACTGAAACTGATGCAGGATATGTCATCTCAACTGTTCCTGGTGCTGCGAACATATAAAGAATGCCATCAAGTTCTGCACCATACTTCTCAACTTCAAGAGCGAAGAAAGCAGCAGCTTCTTCATTTGTCACCCAGTCAG
This sequence comes from Candidatus Ornithospirochaeta stercoripullorum, assembly GCA_017694595.1. Classification (GTDB taxonomy): domain Bacteria; phylum Spirochaetota; class Spirochaetia; order Sphaerochaetales; family Sphaerochaetaceae; genus Ornithospirochaeta; species Ornithospirochaeta stercoripullorum. Next base: position 13,768 of record JADIMT010000034.1, read on the forward strand.
GATATGTAATCACAGCTTTTCCATCAGCAGCTTCAATGTTCAGCTGGTAACCGAGGTACTCATATGTCACTGTGAAAGGAGCTACATCCTCTTCCGCAACAACTGGCTCTGTTACTGCTTCTGGTGCTGGAACCGGCTCTGGTTCTGGAGCTGGTGCTGGAGCTGGTGCCTCTGTCACTGTTTCAGTAGCTGGTACTACAACTTCTGTCGTAGCGGCAATAGCCTCTGTGCTCTGACATCCGAAAAGAACAAAAAGCATCATGGTTGCTGTAAGAATTGTGACAATTTTCTTCATATTTACCTCCTAAAGCTTAAAGAAAAGGCCCATGTATGTACATGGACCGTTTTGATCTTACATCAGATCCTTTGGCTTGCGAGCTGTATTGCCTGTCTTCTCGCAATATGCAACATGGCGGAGCTTGCCGTTCTCGAAGACACTCTTCATCTT
>JADIMT010000035.1 GCA_017694595.1 Candidatus Ornithospirochaeta stercoripullorum
CCTATGCTGAGAATCAGCGCTGCATCTGGAAAGCTCTTCTTTATCTCTTCGATGATTTCAACCATTCTCTCATCGCTGAAATATAAGTCCTCCCCGCCCTGCAGCACAAAAGACCGGAAGCCAGCTTCATAGCCAGCTTGGACAGCTTTGCAGATTTCAGCAGGACTCAATCTATAACGTTGCGCATGCGTATTGCTTTTCCTGAGTCCGCAATAATAGCAGTCATTGCGGCAGAATGATGTAAACTCAACCAAGCCGCGAAGGAAAACCTTGCGGCCATAGACTCCATCTCTTGCCTTTCTCGCAAGAGCAAAGAGCTCATCATCCTCACTGTCATCTTCAATCAGAGCTTTCCACTCATCAGCGGAGAGGGAATGCTCATTGATAAGCTTATCTAAAAGCTTGTTCACGCTTTTGTGTAAAGCGCCTGGCTGGAAACTCCAGGCAATCTTCCAAGCTTTCCTGAAAGAGCTGAGATCGTATCGGAAGGAGCATCCACGACGATGCTTATGATGCTCATATTCCTTTCACGATAAGGAAGTCCCATCCTTCCTATGATGTACTGGCTATACTGATGCAAGAGAGCATTGACGCTCTCAGCCATTTCCTTATCTTCGATGATGATTCCAATCACAGCTATACGCTTATCCTGCGCACTGTTTTCCATTATCATGCCTCCTGGAAGACTTTTCTTCCCTTGATGTACTTAGCTTTCACCGGACGTTCAGAATCCGCATAGACATAATACTCCAAGCGCTCCTCTACGGAAAGCTCCGGGCGAAGCACCGATGCATTCTCTTCATCGGAAAGAATCACGATATCAGCATCATAGCCAGGCTCGAACGAACCTGTCTTGCCGAAGAAACTTCCACCGCCTTTTGTGGCAAGATAGAAAGCTTCAGCAAATGTAAGCGGCTTTCCGCTTCCCTCCTTGAGTCTCCATAGAAGCTTGCTTACAGCTATCGCATCCTGGATGATTCTAAACATAGAGAGAGAAGAACCTCCGGAGACGTCAGAAGCAAGACCGACGTTCAATCCTGCATCAAGATATTTTCTAACAGGGGCAATACCTGAAGAGAGGTTCGCATTCGATGACGGAGCGTGAGCAACGAAAGCTCCGCGCTTTGCCATCAAAGCAATCTCATCATCATCAAGATAGACACAGTGCGCCATGATGCTTTTTGACGAAAGCATACCGAATCTGTCATATGCATCTGCATAGCTGATTGATGAGGGACATAACTCTCTCACCCATTCGATTTCTGAGAGATTCTCATCCAGGTGCGACTGTAGAGGAAGCGAATACTTCTCCGCGATTGCTGCAAGCCCTTTCATCAGCTCATCTGTGCACGATGGGATGAAACGTGGCGTGACAATCGGCCTGATTTCCCTGAACACTTCCGCATCTTCGATAAATCTTTCAGTCTCGGAGAGCGACGCTTCAGTCTTCTCTGTAAGATAAGGGGGGCTATTACGGTCCATGTTCACTTTACCGACATAGCCAGAGAAGCCTACTTCCTCAAGCTTTCTCATCAGCATCAGAGAGGACTCTCTGTGGATTGTCGCAAAGACAGAGACTCGCGTATCAGGTCCCTTCAGCAAATCGCGAACGAATTTGGAATATGCTCTATCTGCATACTCCATGTTTCCATACTTGCCTTCTTCAGGGAATGTGTGATTATTTAGCCAGTCAAGGAGCTCTTCATCCATATATAGCCCGCAGAACGCATACTGAGGTGCATGGAGATGAAGGTCTGAAAGACCAGGGATCACAAGAGAGCCTCTTGCATCGATGACTTCGCATGCTGGCTTTTCCGCAGAGACGGAATCTATCTTTCCGTCAACAACTGTCAGATAGCTATTCTCAGCTGTCTTGAATGAGCCAAAGCGCTCGCTCCAGATGATATCACCATGAATTGAGAATACCGCCATAAATCCTCCTCGGTTGTAGTCAGGCGTTTACGGCAGCCGGTAGAGACGCTTCTCCAGATCAGAAGCTTATACAACCATAGATATTCTATCATGTATTTTCACGAAGAAAAGAGATACACGCAAAACACACATAGCGTGCGTCATGTTTCATTGACAGCGTTTTTTCCAGCAGTTAGCATCGAAGTGTGGACAAAAGCAACCCAAGGGTGACAAGGACAAAAAGTTATCTGAAACAAGCTATCATAGAACTGCTGAAGACAGAGCCATTCGAGAATATAACAATCAAAGCTATATGCGAGAAAGCTGCTGTGAACAGGAGCACGTTCTATGCCTATTACACATGCCCCAGGGACCTGATCGAGGAGATAGAGAAAGACATCCTCTCAAAGCTTCCGGATTACAATCCTGGAGGGAACAAGCCTTTCATCGATTCTATAACCCCATTCATGCAATATGTAAAGGACAACGGCGATACGCTCAGCATCCTCCTGTACTCATCAGCGGATACGACGTTCGGAGAGCAGATAGTCTCCGCCGTCATGGATAAGTACAACGAATTCATGAGCTATACGGACCCAGATGAACAGGCTCTGAACTTCATCTTCTGCATCAATGGTGTTGTAGGCATCGTCAAGGAGTGGATCCACTCTGGCTACAAATGGAGCGTTGAGCGCATCTCAAACTTCATCGTCGACATGGCTTTCCGCTCTGTCGGAATGAATCCTTCCGAGCAGAAATAAGCGACGATAACTAATTCTATTTGTTTTTAATATATAGAATAGAAAATATATATAATCTTTTACCCAGCCATTAGTAATGATTACTTACTAGTCTTTTCAAGCACGCCTTTCCACTCTTCAGAAGCCAGATGCACGCTGTCTTCCTGAAAACCGGAACGTATAATTGCAACTGTATTAGACCATTTGACAGTACGCTGTGGAAACGCTTTCAGAAACTCTTCCACGCTCATTGCGCTGCTGTAGATGGAAGAATGAAAATGCCTAAGCGCCGTATCTGTAAGCATCCTGTCCTCGCTTTCCTGCACATACTCGAATGTAGCTTCCGGGAATACTTTCCTGATACTGCTTTCAAGATCCTCTTTTCCCCATGCAGTCAAAGGATTGGAACGCGTATAGATTCCTTCCTCAGCTTTTTTCATCGTCTCCCTGTGCTTCTCGAGGCAGACATCAGACAGCCTTGTCGATAGTACTGGAATCGATTCAAGAAGAGCAAGGCAGCCATCCTTCTCCAACCTGCCAGCAATCATCTGGAGGATCTTCTCATCGTCTTTGAGCCTTGACAGGACATTGCGGCCGGAGATGACACTGAAAGAAAGCCCATCTTCAAGGCTACCGAAGGCTTTAAGCGGAGATGAGACAATCACCTGTGGCCTTAGAAGACTATCAAGCTCTGAAGCAAAGTGATTGATGATTTCCTTCTGTTCATCGCTCTTGACCACAGCCATACTGCATCCTTCCGGATTCATCTTCATAAGAGGCCAGAGAAGAAAGCCATGGGAGGCATTCAGCACCATGACATTCGCGTAACGAGGAATATTGAGCCCAGAATAGAGCTTTTCCATCAGTCTCAGCAAGCTCTCTGAACGTCCTGAAAGCGCTCTCTCAACCCATCTTTCACGAGCCTTATCGCCTGGAGAGAACGTAAGATTCTCACTGTAGAAATCTTCTGTAACGGATTCCAGCTGTGCCTCGCGCCTGAGCATCACAGCATCCCTGATGTCTTTCTCATAGCCCATATCAGAAGGCTTATAGTATATTTTTCCCTGCAGCCCCGTCGGCAGATACTGCTGAGCGACCCAATGATCTTTATATGAGTGCGGATAGAGATAGCCTTCCCCATGGCCAAAACCATTGCTGTCCCTGTTCGGATCCTTGAGATGGTTTGGCACTTCCTCTGCTTTCTCCTTCTCCACATCAGAAAGCGCATCGAAAAAGCCAAGCGCGCTATTGCTCTTAGGACAAGTCGAGAGATAGATAGCGCTATGAGCAAGATGGAAACGCCCCTCAGGAAGCCCTATTCGATCGAAAGCTGATGCATCTGCTTCCACTACCGCAACAGCATAAGGATCTGCCATGCCAACATCTTCGGCAGCTAGAATCTCCATGCGCCTGAAGATAAAGCGGGGGTCCTCGCCCGCTGCAACCATTCTGGCAAGCCAGTAAAGCGCGGCATCCGGATCAGATCCACGGAGAGATTTGATGAAAGCAGAGATCACATCGAAATGGTAATCTCCCTCCTTGTCATAGAGCACCGCTTTCTTCTGGATCGATTCTTCCGCTGTCTCCTTTGAAATGTAGATCAGAGAGCCAGCTGGAGGGGGAAAGACATCTGGTGTCGTCTCAACAGCAAGCTCAAGCGCATTGAGAAGAGATCTCGCGTCTCCATTTGCAACAGATACAAGATGATCAAGCGCGCCTTCTTCGAATTCGACCCGGAACTCTCCATACCCGCGTTCTTTGTCGTTTATCGCCTGAAGAGCTATATCGCGAAGATTCTCATCAGTAAGCTTCTTCAGCTGGAAGACCCTGGAGCGGGAGACAAGCGCTGCGTTGACTTCGAAGTAAGGATTCTCAGTCGTTGCGCCGATTAGAATGAATGTGCCATTCTCGACCCATGGAAGGAGCGCATCCTGCTGGCTTTTGTTCCAGCGATGGACTTCATCGATGAAGAGAATCGTCCTTGTACCATAGAGCGCCCTGCGCTCTTTAGCAGCCTCAATTTCGCCTCTAAGCTCCTTCACACCTGAAAGGACTGCATTAAGCGTTGAGAAGTGGCTCCTTGTCGTATTCGCGATAACACGTGCTAGCGTTGTCTTACCTGTACCTGGAGGACCATAGAAGATGACAGATGACAGCTGATCCGCCTGAATAGCTCTTCTAAGAAGCCTTCCTTTGCCCAGTATGTGCTCCTGCCCAATATACTCGCCAAGCGTTCGTGGCCTCATGCGGGCTGCAAGCGGTTCTTCTTTGCTATCGAGAGCACTTTCAAAGAGATTCAAATCGTTTCCTCCCAGAATACCTGATAAACAGAATCATCGCTTTCCGGTATCTTGCTTCTAAGCTCCCTCTCATTCTCTTCCAAGCGACTGAAAAGCACATCTTCTGCAATAAATGCAAGTGTTTCAATAGATATTGATTCCGGAATCGGAAGAGTTATTGCGACACCGACTGTACCAAGATTAAGATAACAGTCACGTAAAGATGAGAAGATGCTATAAGACTCTGAGAAAGCTTCATCGAGCGCTTCGCTCTCTTCCCCTATCCTTCCGATGAAATAAGAATAGATATCGACAGCGAGGCTGTTCTGGATACGGTCAGTCATACCTTCTGCTGAATTGATGACAGTGTCATCGGGATTGAGCGTCAGTGCAGGAACTGATGATGAGATTATATCAAACGCCTCCGCCATGATTGGAGATATGATGGCTGAAAGCGACGATGCATAGGATTGAGAGAGGCTCTGGTAAAGCGGAGAATAGTCTTCGTATGCTGTATATGAAGGAGGCAAATCATCAAGAAAAGCCTCTTCCCCGATTGCTCCATCCAGCTCTGTCAGAGCGATCATATCGCGAGATAGCGTGAACAGGGCATTCCGCTTTTCCGAATCAGAGAATGATGCTCCTGAAAAGCTGGTTGCACAGGATGCGAAAAGCAGCAGCATAGCAATTGCAATTGCGAGAATCCTCTTCATGTCACTGATTGTACACGGAGGAAAAACATCATTCAACAAGACACGAGAAGAAACGGCGATTGATAAGAAATATAAAAACCCGCCAGATTTTATATAATTAATATATAATCTCAAGCGAGCTTTTATATCAATAAAGTTAATTCAGATACAGCTATTATAGCGTTGTCTTCCAAAGACCATGGAGGTTGCAATAAGCATAGACAGCTACGGCATCTCCGTTGTTGCAGAAAATCTCCTCTGGTTTATCGCCAGCTTTGAGATACTTGATTTTCAAGCCTTGCTTTGTCTCTACAGCAATCCATTCAATCAGATGCTCCTCTGTCATAGGATGGGCAACGGAACCGACTTTGACGGAAATCTCCTTCTCGCCCACGCTCACAGAAGGCACATGCTTCTCCTGAGCTGCATCTGTTGTGTTAGCAACAAGCTCAGTCATAGCGTGGCCACAGCATGACGGAGTGCAGCCACCCTCTTTTATCATCATTACAATCTCCCCACAATCGGGGCATTTGAAGAATCTTACTGACATTTTTATCTCCTTCTTTAAAAATACCATCGAAAGCGGCATCCGGCAAGCTAGCGTTGCACAGTACCATGCCCACCGCTCTTCATCAACGCAATGACATCGGATCGCTTAACGAAGTTCACGTCCTGCATAATCGAGTGGCAGAGACATGAAGATGCTGTAGCGAAGTCTATCACTGTCTGCATATCCTTTCCCAGCTCCTCATCTTCAAGCGCGAAAAGGACAGCAGCTGCAAAGCTGTCTCCGGCACCGATTCTGTCAACAATTGAAGTAATGTCATAAGGCACATACTTCCCATCGACGCATGGAGAGACATATTGCATACCATTCGTGATATCATACAGAGCCGCACCCCATTTATTGTAAGTCGCACTGATAGACTGCCTCATCGTTGTAAGCAACATCGATACATTTGGATAGATTCTGTGTATCTCCTCAGCTACATATGGCTGCTCATCGATTTTCGTAGATCCATCGGGACAGCAAAGCTGGCAACCAAAGAGCGTCTCCGCATCGATCTTTGCCGCGAAGAGAATATCTACATATGGCATCATCTCGCTGATTACTCTCGAGGCGAGCTTCTCCTTCGGTGTTCCCGGTTCCCAGGACCACAGCTTTGAGCGGAAATTGCAATCGAAAGAGACCTTGACCCCATGCTCCTTAGCTTTCTTCATGCACATCAGCTGTGCTTGAGCAGCTGTTTTGGAGACAGCTGGCGTAATACCTGAGACGTGGAGAAGCGAAGTACCCTGGAAGATGCTATCCCAGTCGTACTCGCATCCCTCTGTCTGAGAGAATACAGACCCCTCCCTATCATAGATCACTTTTCCAGGCCTCTGATCCGCTCCTGTTTCAGCAAAGTAGATGCCAAGCCTTCCATTGCTCTTTTTTAGGATATAAGATTCATCGACACCAAGGTTGCGCAGATTGCCAAGACATGCTTCCGATATATCGTTATCGGGCATAGCTGTTATATACCTTGCTTCTCCTCCCAAAAGAGATATTGAAGCAGCCACATTGGCTTCAGCTCCAGCAAAGCTCAGCGTGACACGTCCAGGAAGCGCCTGACGCATTGTATAAAAGCCTTCAGTCGAAATACGCGCCAATACTTCACCGAATGAAACGATTACAGCCATAAGACCTCCAATCCAAACGAGAATTAGAGTACTCCTTTGCCTCCATCCCCTCAAGAAGGCAGACGCTCAAATGCGACTCTATCTGTGCCATCATCGCAGACAATGATTCCGCATCGATGGAAGCCTTCCTTATAGAGTGCATTCTGCATAGGCGAATTAAGCGCATGCGTATCTATTCTTATATGCTTGCAAAGCGATGAGGCATAATCCAAAGCTTCTTTCAGCACACCATGCCTTCTGCCCGAAGATGCAATTCGGTGGATGACTGCATATGGCGAATCATCAAGCCAGTTGCCTTCACGTATCTCACGATAAGTAGGATCATCGCCAATGCGAAGCATGAACACGCCATACAGGCCAAAAGCATCCTCCGTGACGAAGAGACGTTCCTCCTTTATGTCGTACTCAAGCACTTCACGCCGTGGATAGCCATTGATCCACTGCCTGTCATTGCCATGGCTGCGCATGAATGCTCTAGCTTTATCATATATATGCAAGATTTCATCCAAATCACCGTCTTCAGCTTTTCTGATCATAGCCAGATGCTAACATCATGAGTTATTCATGTACAGGTCAATCGGAAATCAATAGATTTCTGTTTTTGCATAAACAGTGAAAATCAATGCAAAAGCTTGCATATTTATCCCGTAAAATGATAAAATTAATTAAATAAAATCCAAAAGGGAGTGACTATGAAAAAACTCTTAGCAGCACTTATGATGCTCGTAGTGCTTTCCGCAGCTGTATTTGCTGCAGATTTCCACATCGGCGTTGTCACAGGTACAGTATCACAGTCAGAAGATGACCTTCGTGGTGCAGAGGCCCTCATTGCTGAGTATGGCGCAGTCGCAGACGGCGGTATCATCCAGCACATGACATATCCTGACAACTTCATGGAAGAGCAGGAGACAACAATTTCTGTTATCGCAGGTCTTGCTGACGATCCTCTCATGAAGGCTGTCATCGTTAACCAGGCAGTTCCTGGAACAGCTGAGGCATTCCGCCAGATCAAGGCTGTACGCCCAGACATCCTCTGCTTTGCAGGCGAAGCTCATGAGGAGCCATATCTTATCTCCGGCGCAGCTGACCTCGTAACATCAAACGACTTCGTTGCACGTGGATACCTGATGATCAACGCAGCTCATGAACTTGGATGCGACACATTCGTACACATCTCCTTCCCACGCCACCTGGCTATGGAGAAGATGCAGAGAAGAAGAGCAATCATGATCCAGACTTGCAACGAGCTTGGAATGCAGTTTGTTGATGTATCAGCTCCAGACCCGACATCTGACGTAGGTATCGCAGGTGCTCAGCAGTACATCCTTGAAAGAACACCAGAGTGGATTGAGCAGTATGGCGAGAACACAGCATTCTTCTGTACAAACGATGCTCACACAGAGCCTCTTCTCAGACAGCTTATCCAGTATGGTGGATACTTCGTCGAAGCTGACCTTCCTTCCCCACTGATGGGTTATCCTGGAGCTCTTGGAATCGACCTCTCAGCAGAAGCTGGCGACTTCCCTGCAATTCTTGCAAAGGTTGAGGCTGCTGTTGTTGAGCAGGGCGGTGCTGGACGCTTCGGAACATGGGCATACAGCTACGGCTATACAACTACAGCTGGTCTCGGCAAGCTTGCTATCGAAGCAGTTGAGGCTGAGATGAATGGCGAGGAATTCGACTACACATCAATCCGCAACATCAGAAAAGCTTTCCAGGCTTACACACCTGGTGCTAACTGGAACGGATCTTACTATGTAGATGCTAATTCCGGCGTAAGCAGCGACAACTTCGTCCTTGTATATCAGGATACATATATCATGGGCAATCCTGGTTACTACATGGGCAACACAGATGTCGAAGTTCCAGAGTGGTGCTTCTACATGACAGGAAAGGAGTTTAACTGATATACTTCAATTCCTCAGTGGAAGGGGAGGTCTTCCTCCCCTTTCTTCTGTGAAAATAAGGGGTAAGAATGAGTGAAATGACAAAGCCCTTGCTTGAAATGCAGAATGTAAGCAAGGAGTACAACGGAAACCCCGTACTGAAAGACGTCAATTTCACGCTGAAGCAGGGTGAGGTACTAGGCCTCGTCGGTGAGAACGGTGCAGGAAAGAGCACGCTCATGAACATCCTCTTCGGTATGGACGTAATCCATCAGACGGGTGGCTATGGGGGAAAGGTCCTCATAGACGGAAAAGAAGTGAAGTTTGCATCCCCTCTGGATGCGCTCAAAGCCGGAATCGGCATGGTCCATCAGGAGTTTTCACTCCTTCCAGGATTCACCGCCGCTGAGAATATCCTTCTCAACAGGGAACCTGAGAACAAAAGCGTCCTCTCCCTTGTGTTCGGACCGAGGGCAAATACAATAGACAGAAAAGAACTTCAGAAGAAAGCTATCGACGCTATCACCAAACTTGGTGTAAGCCTCGATCCAGATATGCTGGTACAGGAGATGCCTGTCGGCCACAAGCAGTTCACGGAGATTTCCAGGGAGATATCCAAGAGTTCCATCAGGCTACTTGTGCTTGATGAGCCTACCGCTGTTCTCTCGGAGAAGGAAGCTGAAATGCTATTAAAAGCTATCAAGAACCTCTCCGCCCAGGGGATCTCCGTGATCTTCATCACGCACCGTCTTCAGGAAATCATCGATGTATGCAACAAAGTCATCGTCATGAGAGATGGCCGTATCATCAAAGAGCTTGATGCTGCAAACACCTCAATCACAGAGATGGCAAGGCTGATGGTTGGCCGTGATGTGAACGCTCAGAGCGCAATGATAGAAGAAAGACCACTTTCCCCGGAAGTTGTCCTCTCTATCAAGAATCTCTGGGTCGATATGCCCGGCGAAGTTGTCAAGAATGTAAACCTTGAAGTCCACAAAGGTGAGTTCCTCGGTATCGGTGGTCTTGCTGGACAGGGCAAGATCGGTATTCCAAACGGTATCATGGGACTCTACCCCGCAGGTGGTTCTGTGGAGCTTTATGGCAAGCCAATCCAGCTTAACAATCCACGAGCATGTCTTGATTCATCGCTTGCATTCGTATCTGAAGACAGAAGAGGTGTAGGCCTTCTTCTCGATGAGTCTCTCGAATGGAACGTCGCGTTCCCTGCGATGCAGATCCAGAACAAGTTCCTCAAGCAGTACCTGGGAGGGCTTATCAAGTGGAGAGATCAGGAAGCTATCAAGAATGTAACTGACAAGTACATCGAGCAGCTCCAGATTAAGTGTACATCCTCAAAGCAGAAGGCAAAGGAGCTCTCTGGCGGTAATCAGCAGAAGATTTGTCTAGCTAAGTCTTTTGCGCTTCAGCCCAAGCTGCTCTTTGTCTCCGAGCCGACACGCGGTATCGATATCGGAGCTAAAGCACTCGTTCTCAAAGCGCTGAGGGAATACAACAGAGAGCTGGGAGTCACCATCGTCATGGTATCTTCAGAGCTTGAAGAACTCAGACAGTGCTGCGACCGTATTGCTATCGTCACAGATGGCGCTATCTCTGGAATACTTCCAGCTTCGACACCAAGCGAAGACTTCGGAATCCTCATGGTCGGCAAGACTGGCAAGGAGGCAATGTGATGGAAAAAATCAAATCAATGCTGAAGGCATTTGGTCTGCCAAGACTTATCATCGCAGGCTTCCTTCTCCTTCTGTTCATCGTTGCACCTTTTGTTAATATCAGAGTTGGTGCATCGATTACAGATACGCTGGCAAGATTCGGAATGAACTCTATCATGGTTCTGGCTATGGTTCCGATGATTCATTCTGGATGTGGACTCAATTTCGGTCTGCCTCTTGGAATCATCTCGGGTCTTCTGGGTGCTACCCTCTCCATCGAAACAGGTGTGACAGGACCGATGTCATTTATTCTTGCTATCCTCTATTCTACTCCGTTCGCCATCATCCTTGGATGGGGCTATGGAAAGCTTCTGAACAGAGTCAAAGGAAGCGAGATGATGATTGCAACTTATGTAGGCTTCTCCTCTGTTGCTTTCATGTCCATCATGTGGCTTCTCCTTCCATATGATTCACCGACAATGGTATGGGGCTATTCCGGAAGCGGATTGAGAACAACAATCTCTACAGATGGTTTCTACTCTCATGTCCTCAAGGATTTCCTGCAGCTGAACATCGGAACGCTCTCCATCTCATTCGGAGAAATTCTCTTCTTTGCCATCTTCGCATTCATCATCTGGGCCTTCCTTCACACAAAGACAGGTACAGCAATGACTGCAGTTGGATCTAATCCGGTTTTTGCACGTGCCGCTGGAATCAATGTCGACAAGCAGAGAACGCTCTCTGTCATCATGTCCACATGGCTTGGCGCGCTGGGAATCCTTTGCTACCAGCAGGGATATGGATTCATCCAGCTCTATCAGGGACCGATGTACATGGCTATGCCTGCTGTTTCCGCTATCCTCATCGGTGGCGCTTCAGTTAATAAAGCATCAATTGCAAACGTCATCATCGGTACTATTCTCTATCAGGGTATTGTTACAATGACTCCGTCTGTCATGAACAACCTGATTCATACTGATATGTCCGAGGTTCTGAGAATCATCGTCTCCAACGGTATGATTCTCTACGCTCTGACAAGGAAATCGGGGGCATCAAGATGAAAAAGCTCAACTCAAAAGAATTCAATGTAAAGGAATTCGCCATCAACAACGTTGTACCTATCATCTTTATCGTGCTCTGTATCGTCTGTATCCCTATCGCTGGATACTCAGGGCAGTATCTTGTCAGCCAGATTGTGACGAGAATCATGCGCAACAGCTTCTTGGTTCTGTCGCTGCTTATCCCAATCATGGCTGGTATGGGACTGAACTTCGGTATGACACTCGGAGCGATGGCAGGACAGATAGGAATCATCTTCATCACAGCTTGGAATGTTGTAGGCATCCCCGGACTTCTGCTGGCTGCTATCATCGCAACCCCTATCGCGGTACTGCTTGGCTGGTTCTGTGGCAAAATGCTCAACATGGCAAGAGGCAGAGAGATGATCACAAGCTACATGATCTCGTTCTTCATGAATGGTGTTTATCAGCTGATTGTTCTCTATGGAATGGGACCAGTTATCCCTATCCACTCAGATCAGGTCATTCTGCCTCGTGGCTATGGTGTCAGAAACACAATCGACCTTATCAACGTAAGACAGTCCGTTGACACTTACTGGCAGATCTCCATCGGAGGCGTGAACATTCCTATACTGACAATCATCCTCATTGTTCTGCTCTGTCTCGTAATCGTATGGTTCCGCAGGACAAAGCTCGGACAGGACATGAGAGCTGTAGGACAGGATATGGAAGTCGCACGCGAAGCTGGTATCAAAGTCGAAAGAACAAGAATTCTTGCTATCGTCATCTCAACTGTCTTCGCAGCTTATGGAATGATCCTCTACCTCTCCAACATGGGAACCCTCAACACATACAACTCCCATTCGCAGATTGGTATGTTCAGTATTGCTGCACTTCTCGTCGGAGGCGCATCGGTATCAAAGGCTTCCATCAAGAACGTGTTCCTTGGAATCATCCTCTTCCACCTGATGTTCATTCTTACCCCTCAGGCTGGAAAGAACCTCATGGGACAGGCTCAGATTGGAGAGTACTTCCGCGTGTTCGTCTCCTATGGCGTCATCACGCTTGCACTTGTCCTCTATGAAATCAGGACAAGACGCGAGAAAGCAGAGTCTGCAAAGCAGTTGGCTAATCTTCAGAAGGAGGGAGCAAAGGCATGAGCGAGAAGAAGAGCATAAAGGATTTCTTCAACCTGTCTTTCTACGTCAGGCTTGGCGTTATAGTCATCGTCGTTCTCCTTGCTGTCTTTCTCTATCACTTTGGAAAGCAGCACACTGTCTATGTCGATAACAGAACAATCGAGATAGACGGAGAATCCTACAAAGCTCTCGACTGGGCTGAAGTAAGCATCGACGGAAGAGACAGCCAGGAATATTCACCAAGGACAAGACGTGAAGAGATCGTGCAAAGACAGAAGCATACAATCCACGTCATCTATGAGGACGAGGATTTCAACCAGTTCGAAGTGGAAGCTGAGTTCAGTATACCACTCAACGATACACAGGTAGTCCTCAGCCTGCCAGCGCTTGTCGCAGGGCTTTCCGAAGACCAGTACATCACTGAGTTCATACCAATGGCTCAGCAGCTGGGACTCAACATCGGAGGCGGACAGGCCGCCGCAGAGGAACCAGTTCCTTCTGAATTCGGCAATATGATGAGTGATTTCTGATAACTTCACATCCATCCTGGGAGCTCTCAGACGAGGGCTCCTTTTCTTTTCTCTGCAGGTAGTGACTCAATGAAGATAATTGGTTATATTACATAAGTTGCAGTACATGCATTTGAAAGTTGTTTATATAAGGATGGGTACTAATGATTACCGAGAAGAGCGTTAAAGAGCTTGAGAACTCCCAGGCAGCGCTTACGCTGACATTGGATGCAG
>JADIMT010000036.1 GCA_017694595.1 Candidatus Ornithospirochaeta stercoripullorum
TATCTCGATATCGAACACATCTATATCAGCAAAGCGCTTGAAAAGAACGCCCTTACCTTCCATAACAGGCTTGGAGGCGAGCGCACCTCTGTTGCCAAGCCCCAGAATAGCCGTTCCATTTGAGATGACAGCGACAAGATTGCCTTTTGCTGTATATTTATATGCGTCTTCTGCATTCTCAGCGATCTTCAGAACAGGTTTAGCAACACCTGGTGTATATGCAAGCGCCAAATCCTCTGCTGTCTTGCAAGGCTTTGTAGGCACTACAGAGACTTTTCCTGCGCACCCGACACTATGATACTCCAATGCTTTTCTCTCAAGTTCGTCCATATCAATCCTCCTCACGCTTTCTTGCCAATCATTGCTTTGACTTTCATCATAGAAGCTTTGTCATTAAGAAGCACAGCCCCTGCAATAATGCCATCTTTGATGAATAAAGTCTTCCGCTTATCACCGTCACTCTCAACTTGCTTCTCCCCCTCTATGGATCCAAGGGAGACGACATCGATGCCACCGACTTTCAGCAGAGCGGTCGGCTCTGACGGAACATAGGTGATATCTTCACCCATCATCGATTTTGCAGCGGCTGTTCCCATCTCGCGAGCATGCAAAGCCAAACCGAAAGTCCTTCCATTCAGCTCAGCAGCATCGCCTGCTGCATAGATATCGGGGTATGAAGTTTCCAGATGCTCATCAATCATGATAGCACGGCCCACAGCAATGCCAGCTTCTTCCGCAAGCTCTTTTGAAGGATTCACTCCCACGGAAAAGCATAGAAGCGATGAAGGCACTTTCCTGCCATCTTCAAGAAGCAGATAATCACAGCAAGCCTCTTTCACAACAGCTGACGTGTAGACAGAAACACCAGCTTCCCCGAGCTTTGCACTCAGTATTTCTGCAGATTCCTCATCGAGCTGACGTGGAAGTATATATGGAGCTGACTCAATCACAGATACAGGCAGATGAAACTCAGTAGCAACCGAATAGGCAGCTTCCAGCCCTAGAAGGCCTCCACCAAGGACAGCGAAATCAGAAGCATGCTTCAAAGCCTCTTTCAATGCCAGGGCATCAGATGCCGTTCGAAGCACTACGCTCTTGCAAGGCGTACCCTTCAACTCAAAGCGTCTTGCCGTGCTTCCTGTCGCTAGAAGCAGTTTGTCATAGCTTATCTCTCTTCCATCGGAGAGGATGACCAGCTTCTCATCTGTGTTTATTGCCTCTGCATGGCCATTTATGATCTCAATGCCCTTCTCTTCGTACCATGACTGTGGATGCATATAGAGCATTTCCGGCTCTTTGCCACTGAGAATCTCTTCTATTCTCATTCTGTAATACGGCAAATAAGGCTCATCTATGATAAGCTTCACGCTCATATTCTCAATGGTGGTTGCGGCTTGAACTCCAGCTATACCTCCACCGATGATGACGGCTTTCTTCTTCTCTTCCATATTTCACAATATTAGCATCATGAGAGAAGAGACAAAAGAGAAATGACTATAGAGAGCGCTTTGTCTGTATCAGCATGCGCCCTATTGCCATCAATCGAGAGTTCCAATGACAGAGACGATGCAGGAAATGTATCGACAGAAGAAAATAGGACTATGGAGATGATATCAAGGGCAGAGAGAGCATCCAGTTCTGCAAGATAAGAGAGCATGTCAATCTTCTTAAATGGCGCGAAAAAGGAAAGGAAGTACGCACTTCCAGCTCTCAATACAGTTCTGTCAAGGTCATTTGCAGAGAGGAATTCCCTGTACTCTTGCTCTATCAAAGTGGCAGATAGCGAGGCAGAGCTGTTAGAGAATGAGGAATCGCCATCTATTTTCATATCGTGGATTTCAACAGAGATAAGCAGCGAGTCATCATGTGTTTTCAGCATGATGGAGACACTGCCATCAATTGCTGACTCTGTACCATCATCCCATAGACCTTTGACATCATCATACTCAACCAGCAGCGTGAAGATGCCATCATTGGCGAGAGATGGGGAGAAACGTAACCAGCCGGAAGCTTTCTTGAGCTCCATGCTTTGCAATTTACTGCAAAGAAAAAGCATGCTAGCTGTGTTCTTGCCCATCCGCAGCACATTGCCAGAGAGCAATCCTTCAAGAGAGAGTGATGAAGAAGAGACAAGAGCTGGAAGAAAGGCTGCTTCTGCATTCTGATCGGCCTCTATCATTTCAGAACCAGAGACAGCATAGTCTATCGCAGATGGAAGGAAGGAGAATGCTATAGTTTCAGATCCCACAGCAAAGAGCGGTACAGCCACTAAAAGCAGCAAGCTAAAAACAAAGCGCTTAATCATTCTTCCCCGCTTGCCAGTATTTCAGCGTATCCATGTCCATAAGCGTAAGACGTTTGTTATGGCCAGCACCTGTATCAATAGCAATCAAATGATAACGTTCAGAGTGAAATGGTGAATTGAGCGGTGTATGGCCAACAAAAATCTTCCTATCTGTTTCAAGCGGAGCTTGCAAGACAGCTGGATCAGCTCCATTCTCAAAAGCCATAGCGCTCTGCAGATAAGACCTATTCCAGACTGGAGAAACAGAAGGATCTTCAATACCTGCATATCCTATAGTGCTCGGTGGAAGCGATGCGATCTTCTCCAGTTCCCTAATCGTCCAGAGATTCGGGATGCCACCATGCATAATGATGTATTTATCCTCTATCCTCACATATGGAGCCTGTGAAAGCCACTCGCCCATCAAGACTTTCTCTTTGTCTGATACAAATGAACGCATGAAATCCTTCACAGTCCGCTGTCCGCCATTGCAGTCAATCCAGATTGATGGGCACAACCCCGATACCAGATAATCACGAAGCCAGAGATCATGATTGCCCAGCACTGGACGATAATCATGCAGGGAAGAGAGGAATTGGATTAGACGCACAATCTCAGGCCCCCTGTCCGTGATATCCCCAACAGAATAAAGCACATCCTCCTCAGGATTGAAGGATGCGGCAGAAAGCACATCCATAAGCAGCCCATACTGGCTGTGAATATCACCGACAATCAGATTCCTGCCCATTCTATGTACCTCATGCCGATTCTATCAGCATGAGGTTGCAGAGAAAAGGCATCAGAAAATTGAGAATGAGACAAAAATCGCAGCAGCAAGCGATGAGACTAACGAAACTACTGTAATCTGCGTATTGATCGACGGTCCTGCAGTATCTTTGAATGGATCTCCGACAGTATCACCGATGACCGCAGCTTTATGCGCTTCGCTGCCCTTCCCTCCTTCAGCACCAGCTTCAACATATTTCTTTGAATTGTCCCAGAGACCACCGGAATTGGACATGAAGAGTGCTAAGAGAAGACCGCTGACGATATTGCCAAGCAAGAATCCTCCAATCGATTCAGGGCCACCGATGAAGCCAACGGCAAGCGTCATCAGTATAGCCATCAAGCCTGCAGGCACCAGCTCCCTGAGTGCTCCCGCTGTCGCGATATCGATGCACTTGCCATAATCAGGGGAAGCTGTACCTTCCTTCAAACCTTTAATCTCCCTGAACTGCCTGTGAATCTCAGCGACCATCCTCTCCGCATTCCTATCAACACCCAAAATCAGCATCGCAGAGAAAACTGCAGGAACAGCTGCCCCGATAAGCACGCCGAAGAACACTGTAGGCTCCATGATGTCAAAACCAGTGATGAGCTCTCTGCCAGCTTCCGCAAGCGCTGTATTGACCTCTGACATGAATGCACCCAGCAGAGAGATTACAGTAAGTCCTGCAGCTCCGATGGAGAATCCCTTAGTCACAGCCTTGACTGTATTGCCAGCACTATCAAGCTCATCAGCTGTGCGGATTGTCTCCTCACCCAGTCCGCCCATCTCCGCCAGTCCTCTAGCGTTGTCGACAATAGGGCCATAAGCATCATTTGAGATAATCATGCCGACGATACTCAGCATTCCAACAGCAGCCATAGCGATACCGAAAACTGCAAAACCATCGCCAAGTGGATCGCATAGCGTATAAGCAACTAGCGCCGAAACAGCAATGCCAATCATGGCAGGAAGTGCTGAGATGAAACCATATGAAACACCGGAAAGGATTGTGAATGCTGGACCGGATGCTGAAGCATGTGCCACTTTCTTCACTATTGGCTTCGTATCATCCGTGAAGTAGTCTGTCGTGATTCCAATGATGACACCTACAAGAAGGCCAACAGAGGATGCGCCCCAGATTCTCCATGAAAATCCCGGACAGACAGCTGTCGCGATAGCCGTAAAGACAAGGAAGACTGCAGTCGTCACATATGTAGACGAGTTGAGAGCTCTTGTAGGATTTCCATTTTTCCCGACTCTTGCCGTTGCGATACCGATTACGGAAGCCAAAAGCCCAAGGAACGAATAGCAGAACACCATTGAAATCGTATTCAAACCTGAGCCTGTGAGAGATGAGGCAATCACTAGCGCTGATGCAGCAGCTGCTACATTTGAGTCAAACAGATCAGCACCCATACCTGCAACATCGCCGACGTTATCACCAACATTATCAGCGATGACTGCTGGATTGCGTGGATCGTCTTCAGGTATCCCAAGTTCGACTTTTCCTGTCAAATCAGCGGCGACATCGGCAGTCTTCGTAAAGATTCCCCCACCTGCCTTAGCAAAAAGAGCCAGAGAACTTGCACCGAATGAGAAGCCGAGGAGAATTGTCGGATCAGATGTGAGCATCAAAGTCGCAGCGACGCCAAAAAGAGAACAGCCAACTACAAGCAATCCCATGACTGCACCACCTCTGAAGCCTGTAAGGAACGCAGGCCTTATACCCTCTTCGGCACTTTCTGCCGTACGGGCATTTGAGAGCGTTGCGACGAGAATGCCAATCTTACCAGCTATCGCAGAGAGTACTGTACCAGCCAGATACGCCAGCGCCATCGAGAAGTTCTCAAGTATCTCACCCCGCCATATAGGCTGTGGAAGCACGACGAAAACCACAACAGCTACCACAAGAGCAAATATGGCAAGGATCCTGTACTCTCTTGCCATGAATGTATCAGCACCTTCTTTGATGAGCTTCGAGATTTCCTCAATGCGTTTATTACGAACTTTAGCCTTCTTGACCCATAAATAAAGATAAAGCGCGAAGGCGAAAGCAATAATCACTGTCAGAAATGACAGTCCAAGGAAAAGATTTAGATTCTGCTCCATTGCCACCTCTTTTTCTGCGGGCCCTGAAACCGCATCTAATTTCAGTCTATGATGGCTTTGGAGCATCGTCAAAAGAAAATTAGGAAGAGTACTCGCAATAAAGCCTGCTGATAATCTCCACGCCCTCTTCAATGAGAGTATCATCACCTGAATAGTTAAGGCGTAAGCATTTGTCATAATGCTTATGAGGATAAGCTTTACCATGCTTTTGCTCATCGCTGCCAAAGAAGAAATACTCTCCAGGTACAGTTATTACGCCTTCATCCATCAAGCGGGAGTAGAATTCGAGCGTTGGGATCTTCAATGCAGGAAGATACAGCCAGCAGAAGATTGAACCTTCGATGCGGTGCAAATACCAATCTGTACCATCGAAGTATTTGCGGACAAGGCTCTCCATCCTGTCAGCTTTTGCTTTATAGAAAGGCCTTACAACCTCCGAAGCCAAACGTGTAAGCTCTCCAGATGTGAGAAGATTCTCTGCAAGCACCGGCCCCATAGAGCCAGTTGCTAGCGCTGCAATCGCATTTATATTGCCAAGCGCTTTAGCAATCTCCTTGCGTGCTATCACAATGCCTGTTCTGATGGAAGGAAGACCTATCTTCGACAAACTCATCGAAAGCACAATGTCCTCATTCCAGAGAGGCGCAGCATCTGGCGCGAATATGATATCAGGGAAAGGAAGGCCGTAAGCGTTATCGACAATAAGCGGAATCGAGTGCTCATGGGCAAGTTCTGAAAGCTTCCTGATCTCTGCATCTGTCAGGACATTGCCACTGGGATTCGTTGGTCTGGAAACAGCCATTGCACCAACTTCAGGATGCTCTGAAAGATACTTCTCTACAGCTTCTGTATCGAGAATGTATTTGAAAGTCCTGTCACTATAATACTCGCACTTCGAAGGCAAGCTGACAAATGTATCGCTTTCAATTCCCTGGTCCGCGTAGCCGATATACTCTGGCATCAGAGGAAAGAGCAATGTCTTTTTCCTGCCATCAGCAGTTCCAGAGAAGAGGTTGAACAGATAAAACATCGCGCTCTGGCTTCCATTAGTCAGGGCGATATTCTCTTCATCTATATCCCAGCCATAGCTTTTCCTGAAGAATGCTGCTGAAGCTTTGAGAAACTCCACTCTACCTTGTGGTGAGTCATAATGGCAAAGCACATTCTCAAAACGCTCACCATCTTGCAGAAGCTTCTCCATCTCAGCTCTATATGCCTTCTCGACAGCTCCGACTCTAGCTGGATTGCCGCCTCCGAGAGGTCTTACTCTCAAAGAAGGCGGAAGTGGACGCGCTATATCATCCATCAGCTGCAAGATTCCGGAGTGTGACGATAGTTTCTTACCGAAGTCTGTGAATTCCATATCGTGATAATATCCCCATCAAAGAAGAGTGTTAACAGAAAAAGACTCAATGATGGAAAAGTCTTTTACCTGTCATGAACATGACGATGCCGGCTTTATCAGCTTCTTCTATCACCAAGTCGTCCCTGATGCTTCCACCTGGCTGTGAGATGTAGCTTACAGCTGAGCGCTCTGCCCTGATTATGTTGTCCGGGAAGGGAAAGAATGCATCGGATGCAAGTGACATACCTGAAAGCGATAGAAGATACTCTCTCTTCTCATCAGCGCTCATCGGATCAGGTTTTACTGTGAAGTATTCTCTCCAGGACTCAATTACATCAATCTCCGGCTCCGGCGAAAGATATTGGACTATCACATTATCCTTATCATTCCTGCTCAGACCCTTTTTGAAAGGAAGTGAAAGGACCTTCTCGCACTGTCTAAGCTGCCAGATATCAGATTTATCAGCTGCAAGGCGCGTGCAATGGAGCCTTGACTGCTGTCCTGCCCCGACTCCTGTAGTCTGCCCATGGAAAGCAAGGCAGACTGAATTCGATTGCGTGTATTTAAGCGTCAGGAGAGAGACTATCAGATCGAGATGGGCAGATTCAGGAATCTCTCTTCTCTTTGTCACAGGATTGGAGAATGTCTCATCGCCAGGCATGAAATCATTGCGCTGCTGGGAGAACGTGATGCCAAATACTGTGCGCTTCTCAGTTTCTTCTGCTTTGTAGGCAGAATCGATTTGGATGATTGTATAATTGCCATGCTTCTTGGCTTTCAGCAGGGAAAGCGCTTCCACTTCATAACCTGGCGCGATGATGCCATCGGAAACTTCCTTTGCAATCACAGCAGCCGTAGAGACATCGCAAATATCAGAGAGCGCGATGAAATCACCAAACGAACTCATCCTGTCAGTACCACGTGCTCTTATATACGCAGCAGCGAGCGGTGATGGATTATCTTTGACAAAATACATCCTCTTCTCATTCTCTGTAAGCGGAACGCCTACAGCAGCACCAGCCGGAGAGACATGCTTGAATGAACAAGCTGATGGAAAACCAGTTGCAGCCTTCAGATCCGAGACAAGCTGCCAGCCATTGAGCGCATCGAGAAGGTTGATGTATCCCGCCCTTCCATTGAGCACATCGATAGGAAGACCACATTCGCGATAGACATACGCATCTTTCTGATTAGGATTCAGTCCATATTTCAGTTCAAGCTTCTCCACATCCGCCTCCATTTACATTGATAAGCTGCTTATAGCTTCCATGCTTGTAGAACATAGCTACGCGGTAAGCAGGAGAAAGAGCTGACCATATCTCTTTCCCCGACGCTGCTTCCACTCTCACAGGCATCGAAGAGAATGATGGCAATGGCGAACCATTTGAAGCATATGTATGGATTATATGCATGACACCTTTCTCGTTCGGATAGACGTAGATTTTCCTCAAGCACTCACCCCCCTCTTTCCTTGCAATCATGAAAGCTATCTCATCAGCTTTCAGCAAGACAGCAATACGCGGTGTGAATGCGGGACTGTCAGGTTCATAGCAAACATCGGAAAAAGCTTCACTTAAAGTCTTTCCCTCTTCAAGTGCAGCGGCAATATATGTTGTATGGTCCCCATTACCGATAAGTGTGAAACAAGGAGAGGTCATAACCGCCTGATAAACAAGCAGCTCGGGTGCAATCATCTCAACATCTGTTTTATAAACACGTGTAAAGACATTATTCCCATCTTCTTCCAGCACTCTATTCTGGCTGCTCTCGCTTCTTGCTGTGATTGCATAAGCAAAGGCATCGCGTCCATCGAGATCTGTACCAGCTGCGATGATACGGCCAGGATAATCAATACTCTTAAGATATTCTTCAGCTCTCATAGTCCGATGATACAGAGAGAGACGAAATAAGAAAAGAAGAATAGAATCCAACATATGGCTATTGACGCTGCTTTTGAGATAGCCCGTGAAGCAGGAGCGGAAAACATCAATGCAAGAACTGTTGCAAAGAAACTGAACTGCTCCCCACACAGCCAGTCATGTACCATTTTGCAACGAGTGAAAAAAGCGGCTTATGCAAAAGCAGACGACTATCGTACAGAATATATCTAATGAATATTGAAAGCCCGCAGAAAGGCGTTATGCTTGGAATTGGGTTGAATTATATCCGCTTTGCGATTGAAGAACCGCATTTGTTCCGCTTCCTTTTTCAATCGAACTTTTTTATGGAACGACTTTGCTTGAAATGATAGATGCCGAAGAACTTGCACCTGTTCTTTTGGCAATGCAAGGAGCATTCGGAGGAAGCAAAGAGCAAGTGAAAGAAATCTTTTTGATGGTTTTTTATTCCATGGCTATGCAAGTATTATTGCAAACAATTCATTAGAATATGATGAAGAACTCATAAGAACTCATTTAGAACGAGCTTATACTGGTGCGGTATTAGCGTCACAGGAGGAAACGAAATGAGAAAGCTATATGAGAAAAGCGAACTGGCCTTTTCGATCGTATGGATTGTGGTTTATTGTGTTTTGCAATCTTTAGCCAATCCACTAAATCAGAAAATAGGAGCTGAATATTCTGCAAGTGCTATTTTTTCTATATTACAGTCCGTGATCCTCTTGGTTTTTCTGGTAAAAAACAACTTACTAAAACGATATGGGCTTTGTAAATCTCCTATATCTGCCAACCGCTTTCTGTTCTATATTCCGTTGGTAATTTTAGCCACAAGAAATTTTTGGAACGGAGCGGCATTTAATTTGAACTTAGCAGGAACTGTCTGCTATATTGCCTGCATGCTTTGTGTCGGATTTTTAGAAGAAGTGATTTTTAGAGGACTGCTTTTCAAAGCGATCGCAAAAGACAATGTAAAAACGGCAATTATCATTTCAAGTGTTACATTTGGCTTGGGACATTTATTAAACTTGGTGAATGGCAGTGGTGCGGAAATAGTAGAAAACCTATTTCAAGTTACGGGGGCGATTGCGATTGGTTTTCTGTTTGTCATTCTTTATTATCGTGGAGGTAGTTTGTTCCCTTGCATAATTACCCACTCCGCCATCAACATCACAAGTGTTTTTGCAAATGTGGTAGGATTGACGATAGAAAAGCGTATCATCTTCCAGTTGGTACTGTTTGCAATTACTATTACTTATTCATTTATTCTCACAAAGACACTCCCTAAAAATCAGTATTACGACAGGGAGGATAACTGATATGGAAAATGTGATTTCAGAATGGTTGCGCTGTCCTGTTTGCGGAAATAAGACAAGGCTGAAAATCCGTGGGGACACAGAACTAAAATATTTTCCGCTGTTCTGTCCTAAGTGTAGGCAAGAGACTTTAATCAATGTAAAACATCTGAATACCACAGTTATCAAAGAGCCAGACGCACAGACGCAGAGCCGATAACACGCAGATCAAAATGCGGTTATCGGTTCTTTTATTTTTCTCGGATAAATATAAATGCCGCTATGTCGACAAACTTTTCTTGACCATATGGGGAAATAGCAAAGCCAAGAAAAGCCGTCAAGGGTCAAGATGAACGCTTCGCGCCCTCTATCTATCATAGGTGTCTTGCGGTCATTTAGGGGTTAAAAAAGCCTTGATTTATACGACTTTGCAGGCTCGAAAACAGAGGGGTAAGGTGTTTATATTCAGTCCCTCAAAAACGGCGTTCTATTGCGTAACAAAGCGGATATACCGCATTTCGTGATATACCCGCTTTCTGTTATTACAACCTGTCTATCAGCCGTTAAATAGTTCCTTATCCCTCTTTATCTTGTGGCAAGTGATTACTTGATTACAGGGAAAACGCTCACGTCTCTCTCCAGATTTGCGCTTCCACTGATCATCGGTGCTCTCTTCCAGCAATTCTACACGTAAGCGCAAGAGCATTAAGCTAGCTTCCTGACCGGCTGGGAGAATGCTTTTCTCCTGATGATGAAATAAGCGATAAGCACTGCACCTCCGGTGATGATCCAAGAAATCGGATAGACACTGATCAGAACATCGAATGATGGATATGCGCGACAGACTGTATAAGCCCAGAACAAACGGAAGAAGCAAGTTCCGAATATTGTCAGGACAGCTGGAGTCATGGATCTGCCAATACCACGCAATGCAGCACCTCCCACTTCATAGCTGGTGGAAAGCATATTCAGGGAAAGAATGATCATCATTCTTGTGACAGCATATTCAGCAACTGTGGCCTCTCCTGTGAAAAGAGCGACAAAGAAATGCCTGCCAAGGATGAATGTCCAGCTGAGCGCTGCTGTCATAACCATGCCCAGAAGCATGCAAAGCCTGAACACTCTGCGACATCGATCATAATTGCCAGCACTGTAATTCTGACTGGTGAATGTCACGCAAGCCTGGTTAAAAGCAGCAATGATGAAGTATGAGAAGTTCTCATAATTGAGAGCAACTGCTGAGCCTGCGACAGCAGATGTGCCGAAG
Source organism: Candidatus Ornithospirochaeta stercoripullorum (assembly GCA_017694595.1). Lineage (GTDB taxonomy): Bacteria > Spirochaetota > Spirochaetia > Sphaerochaetales > Sphaerochaetaceae > Ornithospirochaeta > Ornithospirochaeta stercoripullorum. The sequence goes on from JADIMT010000036.1 coordinate 10,965, forward strand.
CCATTCATCACAGACTGGATTATGACATTTGAGACAGAGAAGACCATGCTTTGCAACCCTGCTGGAACTCCAATAGCAAGCATACGTTTCAAATCGTGCTTAGCAATCCCCAGCCTCTTCAAGTCAAGATGCACAACGCTCTTCTCCCGAAGCAGGAAGATGACAACCATCGCGGAGCTCACGACATTTGAGATGACTGTCGCAATAGCAACACCGGCGACATCAAGATGGAAGACTATGACAAGAAACATATTCAGGCATGCATTGATAACTCCCGAAACGACAAGGCAGATCAAAGGTCTTTTCGTATCTCCAATGCTTCTGAGAACAGCTGAACCGAAGTTATAGACCATTATGAATGGCATGCCAAGAAAGTAAATCCGAAGGTACTGGACCGCGTATCCGATGACATTCTCGGGCGTATTCATCAGTGTCAAAAGAGGCTTTGTGACAATGACACCGACGAAGAGCAGGAACACACCACTCAAAAGAGCAATCGTCATGGCGCTATGTACAGCCCTGCTTGCTTTCTCATCATTGTGCCCACCGAGATATCCCGAGATAACAACATTGGCGCCAACAGAGATTCCCACGAACAGGTTGATAATCATGTTGATGACAGGACCATTGCAGCCAACTGCAGCAGTAGCGGCAGCCTCATCCTGGGCAAAGTTGCCGACAACAGCCACATCCACGGAATTAAACAGTTGCTGCAATATGCTGCTGGCAGCAAGCGGAAGCGCGAAAATCAGAATCTTATCGAGCAGTGTTCCGGAAAGCATATCCATCTTTCCAGACAAAGACCTAGAACCCATGACACATCCTTTTGGGACATAATAAGACAAGCTTGCACTCTTCTCAACAATTATTCAGAAACTGCGAGAGCAGCATAGAGAGGAATTGTTTTCTTCTTCAGGACAAGCTCTGGGGAAAAGTGTTTTATGAATTCATCCAGGCTTTCAGTTTCTCCCCTATTCATCCCAGTCTCAATTGCAAGCATCTTTCCTGCCCTGAACGATGAAGGCCAGCGTCGTGACAGTACCATCTAGGCAAACCTAGAGGCTTCCAGGGAGTATCCCTGTGCTTTTTCCTCGTTCACGGATACCATGCATTACTGCTCGTTCGTCCACATTGGGCATCTCCGGAGGCTTGACTTCGCCAGCGTCCCTGGCTAGGGCCTTCAGACCAAAGGATTCGAGATTCATGGGCGCATTGAGATCCCGATCATGCTTTGCGTGGCACATGGGGCACTCCCACTCCCTGTCACTGAGCGTGAGCCCGTCATTGCGCCATCCGCAGTTATGGCAAGTCCTTGATGACGCAAAGAACCTGTCTGGCCTACTTCATCAAATTCCCTGCCATTCCTTAAAGCTCTATATACCAAGTAATTAAGTATAGAACTTTTTTCAAAACTCAAGTTCAGAACCGAAAGCTGCAAGAATATGCAGAAATCAGAATTAAAGCCTGAGATGGGCAACAAGTAGCCTTATCGATGAGGAATTTTCATTATTTTGTCTAGATAAGTCTTTCCAGTATATAAAAATGAGGTCAATCCTGTTATAATGTTAATAACCACAAAAACACATAAGGAGACCTCATATGCAGTCTACAGCTTATTCCATTTCCATTCAACCTCTTCTCTTCACTCCTGAAGACCTTTCACCATGTTTCTTCTTCCAGCCGACGGAAGATGAGCTTTGTTTTATGGAGATGTGGGAGAATCTCGTGCCGGCAATGCCTTTCAGTGTCAGGTGTGATGATGGAAGGAAGCATACGGGACGTCCTGTCTATTCCCTTCTCGATGTGCTGGCAGTACATGCTGTGAAGCTGTATTTCCAGGAAAAGACCATGACTGCAGCAAGGGACAGGCTTCTTTCCAGCAGCAATCTGAGAACGATAACCGGAATGTCTGAAGTCCCGAGCCTTTCCGTAATCTCGAAGAAGACGGATGTGCTTATAGATCTCGTGGATTTCAGCTCAATACTGGCTTCGGTATGCTCATCATTCTATAAGGACAAGCTGGTATGCAATCTGTCGATAGACAGCACGACAGTGGAAGCGAGGGAGAAGCCTGCAAAGACAGAGAAACGTAAGAAGAAGCGCAAACGCGGAAGGAAGAAGAAAGGAGAAAGGGAAGAAACCATTGCAGAGGAGAAGGAACGGATCTATGGATTCATGGAGAATGGGGATACCGGGGAATTCCTTTCCACTCTTGAACATAGGTGTTCCGTGACAGAAAAGAAGAACAGCAAGGGGAACATGGAATGGTTCATAGGCTATAAGGCGCATCTTGCAGTAGATGACAATGGCATAATAGTCGCCCATCATGTGACAGGAGCAAGCGTGCACGACAGCCAGGTTGCAATTCCCCGTATTAGGATGGCTGATGAGAGATGTGTTTATCTCTATGCCCTGATGAATGGAGGATACACAAGCGAGAGGATAGAGTCTTTCGCGCATTCAATCGGGAAGGTGCCCATCATAGACAGCCATGCTGACAGGAGCGGGAACAAGAAAGAGATGGAACCATGCAAAGCTGAGAGGTACAAGGCAAGGACGACAGTCGAGAGGACGAACAGCGAGTTAAAAGAGTGTTTTCTTCCAGAAAAGCTCTATTCCAGAGGAAAGAGGGGAATCTTCCAGATAGAGCTTTCAATCCTGATGCTGGACATAAAGAAGATTACTGCCAGACTCAGGGCTGAGGCGAAAAATGCGGCATAATTCCTGCATTTCTTCTTCAAGCTCCGGATTCGGAGCTGGTTGGTCATGACTTCATATAGGCTGCGGTGCTTACCTATCTTGGATTGAATGGGATGAAGGTTGCTGACGAAGCCCAATTCCCATGATTCTGCATATTCATACTTCAGTCGTTGTATTTTCATTCGATAAATTTGAGTTTTGAAAAAGGCTCTTAGTTTTGAAAAAGGCTCGAGTATTTACTGGAATTCTGCTCTGAAGACTGGAATATCCTGTTTTTGTTGCCTTATTATTGATTTTTGTACTATCAACGAAATATTGTGTTGAAGTCTTTATATTTTATTCACATTTTCTACATAAAAACTTCATTTGTGTAAAATCTGTTTAGTTGAAAAGACTATTGGTGAAGCGGTTAATTAAACCGATTCACTTCTTGAAGAAAAAAGGAGAGAAAAAACGATGCTGAGGAAAGGAACATCATTGATTCTGATGATGGCACTGCTCGTATCAGTGCTTAGTGCTGGCGTAACAACAGTCCCAGATGACAATTCCCCGACTGGCTACACCACGACTTTTACCTACACGGATCCAGACGCAACAAACGTCAGGCTTGTAGGATCCTTTACGTTCTATCATAACAACGATATGCACGTATTCGCTAGAGGTGCAGCTGTATCCAGTGTTAACGACAGCCCGGATAACTATGTCTATGGTCCTGAATCATGGGCAAAGGGCGTCGACATGAGACACATTGCTGATGAAAGCGGATCTTTCGACATGGTAAAGGAAGGGGATACATGGACTGTTTCGCTCCAGCTTCCATGCGCATCCTACCTCTATACCTACCGTGTATCATACGACAACGGTGCAACAGAGGTTATCGTAACCGATCCTGAGAATGTTCCTCCTCAGAATGCTTGGTCTATGAATCCTCAGCAGAGATCCCAGTTCTTCGTTCCATATGATGCAGAGAAGCAGAATCCATGGGACGACTGGACATTCCTCTTCCCGATTGAGGACGAGAGCAAGAAGGGTGAGATCGTTTACATCGAGTACGATAGGGCAGATGGGTCAAAGGGACCTGCACAGGTCTATCTCCCAGCTGGCTATGATGCTTCGAGACCAGAACCTTACAAGACCCTTTACATCTCTCATGGCAGTGGTGGTTTTGAGGGCGACTGGTTCCATCAGGGAAATGTGAACAACATCGCTGACAGACTCATTGCAGACGGAAAGGTAGAGCCATTCATCATCGTATCAGTAGAGAATGCAGTATTTGTATCCTCCACAGGCGGTACAGGCTTCAAGGCTATTGCAGAGGATATGGAAGACCATCTTATCCCATACATCGAGGAGAACTTCAACGTTGTTAAGGATGCATCAGGCAGAGCAATGTGCGGTCTCTCCAGAGGTTCCCAGATAACATCCTATCTCTTCCTCCGCGAGACACAGCTCTTTGATTATTATGCGATGCTCTCTGGCGGTTCCTGCAACCTCTATTCGCTTGATACGGATCCAGCGGTTCTCCAGTCTGTCAACGTATACCTTGGTGCGGGATTCTCAGATCAGGCACTTCTCAGACCAGGCGAATTTGACGTCATGACTCAGTCTTCGACAATGGGATTCTCATGGCTTCTTGATGACCTTGGTGTTGATTACAACGGCAAGGGTTCCATCAACATTGTTCCTGGTGCTCATGACTGGTTTGTATGGCCTCAGCTGGTTCTTGATTACTTTACAAACTATCTCTGGAAGTAAAGCAGGAACCGTATTACTGATGCAGTGAAATTAATCGGCAGTGCATGGTCTGCTCCCTGTCAATAGGACAGTGAAACAAATGAAGCAGATTACATAGAACGGGGAACATAAGAAAGCTGGTGTTAAGAGCATCAGCTTTCTTGTTTTCCAGGCAATTTCATACTGATTAATAGATTATTCAGATTTTCAGGAATATAAAAACTAGTCCAAGCTATTGCTGGACTGAGTCAATCTGTTGCGTTCAGAAGCAGCATTTATGCAGCAGAGCCGAAAGAGATATGGAATTCCATAGGCGTCATTCTATGAAGCTTTCGCTGTATCCTTTCATCGTTGTAGTAGTGGATGTAGTCTTCAATCATGTTTACAAGAGAGCTTCTGCTTTCGAACTTTCTGCCGTAATATGACTCTCTTTTGAGGATTCCCCAGGAACCTTCCATTGGACCATTGTCAATGCAGTGGGCAATCCTGGACATGCTGTGTTTGCAGCCGTGCTCCTGCATCAGGCTGAAGAAC
>JADIMT010000037.1 GCA_017694595.1 Candidatus Ornithospirochaeta stercoripullorum
ACTCATTTATATCAAGTGTGTCAAGTGTGAAAATGCCATTTTATTGAATTTATAAAAACAATTTTTCTGAAACATCATATCAATTTGCATACTGAATGAATACTTGGCCTAAAACTGTATTTTTATGCACTTATTATGCAAAACTTGCGTTTAAACCCTTGACAATCACCATATTTTCACGAAAACTGAGAATTAGTTAAACTTTTACAACACATCTTCAGAAAATAAAAGAAGATACAATGTACAAATCAAGGAGGAAGAAAAAATGAAAAAAACTTTCGCACTTGTTGCAATACTGATTATCGCGCTTGCCATTCCTGTTTTCGCAGGAGGAGCCGCAGAAGGAGGAAATCTTCGCTTCGGCACTGGTGGAGACCAGGGTACATACTATGGCTTCGGCAACGTTCTTGCACAGAGAATCTCCTCTGAGACAGACACAGGCGTCGTAGCTGTCGTCAGCGCAGGAAGCCAGGACAACATCGAGATGATGGATATGGGTCAGTACCAGCTTGGCTTCGTCCAGACAGACGTCATGAGCTATGCATATAATGGTACGAACCTCTTCGCTGAAACTGGTGCGGTCACAGACTTCTCAACTGTTGCGGCACTTTATCTTGAGCAGGTTCAGATTGTCACACTCGATCCTAATATCAAGACAGTGGGAGATCTTGAAGGAAAGACAGTCTCTATCGGTTCATCAGGAAGCGGTGTTTATTACAATGCCCTTGATATCCTTGCAGCATATGGCCTTACAGAAGATGACATCTCACCTACATACCAGAGCTTCGGAGATAGCGTAGATGCGCTTCAGGATGGCAAGATTGACGCGGCATTTGTTGTAGCTGGTGCTCCTACCGTAGCTGTATCAACACTGGCAACAACTCATGATGTGCGCCTTGTGTCTATTGATGATGAACATATGGATATCCTGCTTTCAGCATCTCCATATTACACGCCTGTCACAATTGGTGCATCTGTATATGGTACAGATGAAGATTGCCAGACAGTCGCTGTCGGAGCTGTAATCATCGCGCGTGACGATGTCAGCGAAGATGCCGTCTATGATATCGTGAGCACAATCTTCAATGATAAGGAAGCTATCGCACAGAGCCATGACAAGGGCAATGAGCTGGATCTGGGCTTCGCGACAAGCATCACAACAGTTCCATATCATCCGGGTGCAGCCAAGTACTTTGCAGAACAGGGAATTGAAGTTCCTGTAAAGTGAGCGTGCCCACTCAAAGCAACTTCAGAGGGCTGGATGACAGCCCTCTTCTTATGAAAATCATATATAGGAGTCCCATTTGAGCGAAAAAGAAAACAAACATATTGACGATTCTGTCGGTACTATGGCCGATGTCGAAGCCGTAATGAAAAAGTACGACAGGGAATCCAACACGAGAGTATGGGAAGGCTGGCAGAAAAAAGCTATTCATTATCTGATGGCAGCTTTCGCTATTTATTGCATCATAGACGCTATCTTCCTCACGACTTTGCAAGAAGTCCGTTATTCAGTCTTCATGGGCATGATCATTCTGCTTGGCTTCCTGACGTTCCCTGTCAAGAAAGGTGTTGAGCGTGTCAATCACATACCTTGGTATGATGTCATCATAGCAATAATAGGATCAGGTGCTTATTTCTTCTACGCAGCCAATGCAATGACAGTCATCAAGTTGTCTGCGCGTATCATGGCTAATCCTCTTTTCATGGTTGTGGGAGCAATCGGTATTCTTGCCCTTGTAGAACTCTGCCGCCGCTGTGTAGGTCTTCCAATTCTCTGTGTTGCAGGTGTACTGGTAATCTATACCCTGTTCAGCGGAATAGGATTGCCACAGCTGATCCGTACTCTCTTCTATACAGCTAATGGTATCTTCTCAACACCTGTCGGAGTCTGCGTAAAATACATAGTCATCTTCATCATCTTCGGAGCATTCCTTGAGAAAACAGGCGTTGCGGACTTCTTCATCCGCTTTGCAAATACAGCTGTTGGCCGTTTCACAGGCGGACCAGCAAAGGTTGCGGTTGTCGCATCCGCGCTTGAAGGCATGGCTTCAGGCTCATCAGTTGCCAATACTGTAGGATCTGGTTCTATCACAATTCCTATGATGAAAAAGATGGGGTACAGACCTGAATTCGCAGCAGCTGTTGAAGCAGCAGCTAGTACAGGTGGCCAGATTATGCCTCCTATCATGGGAGCTGCAGCTTTTTTGATGGCTGAGTTCACAGGTATTCCTTATGGAAGAATCGCAGTGATGGCAATCCTGCCCGCTGTTCTTTATTTCACAGGCATTTTCATCGCAGTCCATCTAGAAGCGAAGAAAAGCGGCATGAAGGGTATTCCAAAGGAGCAATTGCCTAAAGTCAAAGATCTGGTAAAAGACCTCTATTTGCTTCTGCCTCTGATTGCATTGATCTATCTTGTCGGTTCAAACACTTTCACAATGGCATACTCCGCTACACTATCCATCGTAGTTGCCATGGTTGTAGGTATCATCCATAAGATCATCCCGCACTTTGCAGCTACAATAGATGGCGGAGAGGAAGAGGAGAAAGGAGAGAAACCTACTCTCTCGTTCCGCTGGATACTTGATTCGTTCGAAAATGGCTCAAGGAGTTCAATCACTGTCGTTGTCGCTTGTGGTATTGCTGGCATTATTTCAGGCTGTATCACTGTAACAGGACTTGCCTCCATCTTGCTTGGCGCTATTGTCGCACTAAGCCATGGCATTGTTATTGTGGCCCTTGTCCTGACAATGCTCTGCTGTATTGTTCTGGGCATGGGTGTGCCTACCACAGCCAACTACTGCATCATGGCTGGTGTATGCGCACCAATCCTGATTGCGCTGAACGTTGAACCGGTCGCAGCTCACTTCTTTGTCTTCTACTTCGGCATTGTCGCAGATATAACACCGCCTGTAGCGCTGGCAGCATATGCAGGAAGTGCAATCGCCAAGTCCGATCCGATGAGAACGGGACTGGTGGCGACCAAGCTTGCTATAGCGGCTTTCATTGTCCCATATGTCTTTGCGATGAATCCTGCAATGCTTTTCGTGAATGTCACAAGCGTATTCGAAGTGATTCAGATCTGTATCACAGCGCTTCTTGGAATCTTCGGCATAGCGGCTGCATTGAATGGCTACCTTGGACGTGCACTCAATCCGATTGTTAGAATCATTCTTGCAATCGCTGGACTGTGCATGGTTGTGCCAGGAACGATAACAGACCTTATCGGTCTCGTAGCGCTTGTTCTAATCGTTGTCTATGAATATGGAATGAAGAGAAAGGAACAGCTTACACAAGCCTGATAACCAAATCATTACAATCTGGGAACTCTGTTAAGCGATAGGGTTCCCTTTTTTTCTCTCAAACCATCTTCCAATCCACTATGAATGTGCGCAAAATCATAGAGGGAGAAGTGATGAGAAAGCTATCAGAGAAAGAGTTCAGGGAGTATTCGTTATCCGGGAACCTATACTTATTGATTATCAAAGTGGGCATGCCTTTGGCTATCTTTGCTCTCTTCAATTGCCTTTTCTCTCTTCTTGACACCATCATGGCAAGCCATCTTGGTAAGATAGATGTCTCCACAGTAGCATATATGTCACAGCTGAGGATGATTCTCTCCGCTATGGGCTCCGGCCTGATAACAGGTTCTATGATCCTCATAAACAGAGCATATGGCGCTGGAGACAATGAGAAAGCCAACATATTGATGAACACTCTGATAAGACTCGTCCTTATTCTCTCAGTTGTCTTCCTGCTGCTTCTGCCATTCGCTCCGCTGCTTCTGGAATTGATAAGAACACCAGAAGAGTTCATCGAGGAAGGTACAGTCTATTTCAGGATAATCGTCGTAGCCACTATCATAAATTTCATCAATTTGATCTACATCAACGTTGAGAAAGCACGTGGCAATACAAATACCATCATGATAGTGAATATCCTCACAATGATCATCAAGCTATTGCTCTCTGCTTTTTTCATCTATGTACTAGAAAAGGGAATAGCTTTCATTGCTCTTGCAACACTGATCACATATGTGCTCTTCGCGCTGTATGCCCTGCCCCATCTCTTTGAGAAAGGAAGCATATTCTGCATCAAACCACGTTTAGTTCTAAAAGGCAGGGAAGGATATGCAAAGAATCTTGTGAATATATCCTATCCTGTTGCTGTTGAAGACTCAGCATTCTCGCTTGGAAAGGTCGTAGTCAACTCAATGGCTGCGCAATATGGAGCGGAGATGGTAGGAGCGCTGGGAATCTCAAACAACATCTCCGGAATTGCCTCCAATTTCGAAAATGGCTTCTCAGATGCTTCCAGTTCAATCATAAGCCAGAACTACGGTGCAAAACGCTATGACAGAGCTATCAAGGCTTATCTCGCAAACATCGTAGTGACATTTATAGCCTCGCTTATCGCAATGACGATACTCTATACGCTCGATGACACGCTAATCAAGATTTTCTCAACAAGCCGTACAGGACTCGATGCATCATTTATGTCCATGATCAAACGAGTCTTCGTCTATGACTCATTGAGCTGCTTTGGCATTGCATTCAATGGAGCTGGCATGGACTTTCTGCTGGGACTGGGAAAGACAAGAATCACGCTCTTCCTAAACTTTCTCAAGATATTCGTCCTGAGAATACCCGTGCTTTTCATCCTTCAGCATTTCATTGCTGATGGAGCTACAGCACTCGGTGTCATGATGATGATCTCAAACTGCGGAGGTGCAATCCCAACAACGATAATCTGCTTGGCTGTTGCAAGAAAGCTTAAGGAACAAGCTCAGAACAGCTCCAGAAGCTCAGAGTAATCTCTTATCGTATCATCTGCCAAAGCAGTATCCTGCTCGACTTGAGATCCTTTGTATGCAAGCACAAAAAGACCAGCACGCTTGGCAGCTAGTATTCCAACGGGAGAGTCTTCGATAGCCAAAGCAGATTCACAGCTCTCACCTAGTTCCCTCATCGCTTTCAGATACGGCTCCGCTTCAGGCTTACGCTTTTCAACAGAATCTCCTCCGATAACCAACGAGGGAAAATCTTCAAGCCCCATACGCTTTAGCGCAGATAGCAAATGTGCCTTGCGGGTTGATGAGACTATCGCAATTTTCTTTCCACGTTCTCTGAGAAGCTTGAAAAGCTGTGGAATGCCTGAAAATGGCTTTATACCTTCATACTCAGTGTAGAAATCTGGATAAGTACTCAAGAGATTTATCAATTCATCACCAGAGAGATGAATTGAGTATTTCCTGCTTAACGCAGCAGCGACGCCATGGGCGTCCAAGCCTATCGTGAATGCGATATCCTCATCGTCAGGAATTATCCCGAAATGCTCTTTCATGACTGCACACAACGTCTGAAAAGCATATGGCTCGCTATCTGTCACCACGCCATCGAAATCGAAAAGAAATGCCTCAGCTTGTTTTAGTACTTCCGCAACTTTCATGGTATCATCATTACATGGACGCAAATCAGAGAAAAGCCCTACAGGGCACAATTAAGCAAACATTGGAAAATCTGGAAGCAAATGGCTTCAAAGCAACATATGTCAATGATAAAGAGGAACTGCTTTCTCTTATCAAAAGCCTTGTACCGGAAGGTTCTGTCACAGCAACTGGAGGTTCTGAAACACTGCAAGAGACAGGCATCATGGATTATCTGAAAAAGGACACGGCATACAATCCTGACAGGAAGAACGCATATACGGCTCAGTACTATCTCGCTTCTGCAAATGCTATCACGATGCATGGAGAAATATATGAAGTCGATGGAAGAGGCAACAGAGTCTCCGCCATGCTTTTCGGGCCGGAGAATGTCATTGTCGTGGCTGGCATCAACAAGCTTGTTACAGACATCCATGCAGCTGTCGAAAGAGTCAAGACAAAAGCGGCTCCTCCAAACTGCATAAGACTCGGGAAAGACACACCTTGCGTAAAGCTTGGCCATTGCACATCCCAATATTTCGATCCGCACCATATGGGAGCTATAGGATGCGCTTCAGATGACAGGATCTGTTCCAATTTCGTTGTCTTTTCACGGCAGACAGTGAAAGACCGGATTACAGTCATTCTCGTCGGAGAGGAGTATGGATACTGAGACGCTCTACAGACAATATGAAGAGAGAGATTACGCTCTTTTCTCTGCAAAGCTGACAAAGAACCATGACCTGCCATACCGCGGTATCAGAATTCCAACTCTCAGGAAACTGGCAAAAGGACTTGATGAATTCCCATTTGAGATCAAGTACCATGAAGATGTGCTTCTCAGAGGCTTTTGGATCGCTTCAAGGAAGATTCCATTTAAAGATAAGATCGCTCTTCTGGAAAGCCAGTTTCCCCTGCTCTCAACCTGGGACGAAGTTGATACGCTCGCCTCATCGCTAAAGCCAAAGAAGGAGGAGCTTGATGATTTCTACAACTTCTTCTTCCCATTGCTTGAAGATTCGCGCCCGATGGTACGAAGGCTGGGAATCGTAACGCTGATGAGCACGAGAAAATTCTTTGATGACAAGCGTGAAGAGATGCTCGATGCAATCGTCAAGGCAGACAGTGATGAGTACTATGTCTCGATGGCTGTAGCCTGGGCGCTTTCCTTCTTTTATATCGACCACAGTGATACTGAAAAGTGGATTACCTCTGTCTCACCTACCACAAGGAAGCGAACAGAGCAGAAAATAAGGGATTCAAGACGAACAAAAGATAAGCCAGGTACTTGACATGTGTTTCTCCTTATAGTAGCGTTTCTTCAGAAAGAAACAACAAAGGAGTGCATATGAATCTTGTAACAAAAGGAATCAATACAGAGAATCTTCCAGATCAAAATGGTTATTTTGGTGAATATGGTGGCTCTTATCTCCCTGAAGAGCTTGGAAAAGTGATGAAGGAAGTCGAGAAAGCCTATGAGGAGATTTCAAGAGATCCGGAGTTCATCAAAGAGCTGAAGGAGCTCAATGAACATTTTACAGGCCGCCCCAGTCCTGTATACCATGCTAAAAGGCTGTCGAAAGCGGCAGGTGGCGCGGAGATTTACCTGAAGAGAGAGGACCTCAATCATACAGGAGCCCACAAGATCAACCACTGTCTTGGTGAAGTGCTGCTCGCAAAGCACATGGGCAAAAAGAAAGTCATAGCAGAAACCGGCGCTGGCCAGCATGGAGTCGCACTCGCTACTGCAGCTGCTCTTCTTGGGCTTGAATGCGACATCTACATGGGAGAGATAGATGTCAAGAAAGAAGCTCCAAATGTATCGAGAATGAGAGTGCTTGGCGCTAGAGTCGTCTCTGTCACACAGGGTACAAAGACACTCAAAGATGCTGTGGATGCCGCATTTGAAGCATATCTTAAAGATCCTGTCACACAGATATACTGCATTGGTTCTGTCGTGGGACCACATCCATTTCCAATGATGGTCAGAGACTTCCAGTCTATCATAGGCATGGAAGCAAAAGAGCAGATGCTCAGCTATGCGGGATCCCTTCCCGATGCAATCGTTGCATGCGTAGGAGGCGGATCCAATGCTATGGGAATCTTCTCAGCATTCCTCGATGATAAAGATGTTGCGCTCTATGGAGTGGAACCTGCAGGAAAAGGCCTCGAAACAGGAAAGCATGCAGCGACAATCGCAAAAGGCACAGTAGGAATCCTCCATGGTTTCAAGTCACTTGTGTTGCAGGATAAAGATGGGCAACCGCTTCCTGTATACTCAATCGCTTCAGGCCTCGACTATCCTGGTGTCGGTCCACAGCATAGCTATTTGCACACAATCGGCCGCGTAAACTACAAGACAGCTACAGACAGAGAGGCTGTAGAAGCTTTCTATGCACTCTCCCGCATGGAAGGAATCATCCCGGCTCTCGAATCATCACACGCTGTGGCATATGCCGTAAAGCTGGCGAAGGAGATGGGAAAAGGAAAGAAAATCCTCGTCAACCTCTCAGGCAGAGGTGACAAGGATATAGATTTCGTCATGGAACACTATCCGCTGGAAGAGTATGAGCCAGAGGAAAATCTCAAGGATGGCTATGATGAATTCCTGAAGCACATCGGCGGAGAGAAAGCATAATCAATCTTTATCTGCAGCTTTTTTCAGAGGTACGAAGCCACGGCCGAGTACCTCATATGCTTCAGTGACGAACACGAAAGCCTTGGGATCTTCATCATGTATGATCTTCATCATGGCATTCATCTGATTGTTAGGCACTATGACAAGAAGCATTGTGCGAGTCTTGGATGTATAGATACCCGTACCATGGAAAGCTGTGCCTCCATGATGCAGCTCAGAGATGACTCTTCTTGAAATTTCAGGCGTATGCTCATCGGAGAAGATATAGACGGACTTCGCCAGCTTCGTTCCGAAACTCATCACGACGAAATTCACAAGCTGAGATGAGAGATACATCGCGATGATAGCGAAAAGCATAGGCTGCAATCCAAGGAATATACCACCACAGCTGACTACAACTGCATTGAACAGGAATTCAACGCTACCAACTGAGATAGGGAAATAATGAGAGATGACCTGGGCAACGATATCTGTACCACCAGTGTTGCATCCGCTCTTCATCGTCAGTCCTATACCAACACCCATCAACACACCACCATAAATCGCAGACAGCAGTATGTTGATATCATCAGATGTATCAAGAACTCCCTGATAATCTGTCAGATGTCCTATCACAGTGGTCCAGATTGAGAGAAGAGTGGAACCGATAAGCGTTTTGATGCCATATCGCCATCCAAACACCTTCATACCGATAAGGACCAGAGGGATGTTAACGCACATCATGACAACACCCTGATCCCATCCGAAGAGATAGTAGAAGATAGTACCGATACCAGTTGCACCACCTCCTGTGATTTTTGCAGGAGTGTAGAACATGGCAGCAGCAGTTGCTGCTATCACAGGGCCGATAGCAAGGTAGAGATAATCGCTGATTCTACCGAATAAGAGATTCTTTCTTTTCTTCATATAAAAAGTATCCCCCCTGTTTTAAGGCAGGGGGTACGCTTCAGCCAACGACCTTCTTAAGCGTTGCTCTGACCGCATGGGGGCCAGCAATCATGCTTCTGAAGTAATCGAGAACGAGATCTGCGAGTCCTGCTTCATAGAGATCGACACCGAAGATCTTCTGATTGGAAAGGATATCATGGAGCTGTTCAAGACTTCCTGAATAGCCAAGCTCTATGCCTTTAACGGCTTCTCTTGCATACTCAAGAAGAGGATCTGCAGAAGGTTCAAAAGCCTTGCCCTCATCATCAACGCCCATAACATATCTCAACCAAGCTGCGAAGACAAGCGGAATGCATTTGAGACTCTTCACGTCAAGCTCCGGCGATGCGATATATGCCTTGATAGTCTCACCAAAGCGGATTGAAAGCTTCTGGGATGTATCAGTAGCAATACGCTGTGGCGTGTCAGGCATGAATGGATTTGGTATACGGATATTCACAACTTCGTCAATGAACTTCTTAGGATCGATGATGCCTGGATTGATTACAACAGGAAGACCTTCTGTATAACCGATGGTCTTCACAAGCTTAACCAGATCCTCATCCTTCATCTCTTTTGAGATGAGAGTGTATCCCAGAAGGCATCCGAACACTGCCAGCGCTGTATGGAGAGGATTGAGACATGTGCAGACTTTCATCTTCTCGACTTTGTTGACAGTCTCACGGCTTGTGAAGTAGACGCCTGCTTTTTCAAGCTGAGGACGTCCGTTGGGGAAATCATCCTCGATGACAAGATACTCACACTCCTCAGCATTAACAAAAGATGCAATGTAAGTATGCTTTGACGTAACAACCACATTCGTATCTTCATAACCGTCAGCACTGAGCATCTCCGCAACACTTGCATCCGGGCGAGGTGTGATTTTATCAATCATCGACCAAGGGAAGGAAACCTTGCTAGAAGACAGATAATCGGAGAAACCTTGCTCCACGAAGCCATTCTTCACCCACTCAGCAGCGATTGTCGTGATAGCTGCTTCAATCTTCTCTCCATTGTGGGAACAGTTATCCATAGAGACAACAGCCAATGGAAGCTCGCCTGCTTTATAGCGCATGTACAACAGCTCTGTCAGTCTGGAGAGGAACATCGTGCACTTGCCCGGGCCTTCAGCGAAATCCTTCACATAGCCTGGCATGAATTCGCCTGCCGGGTTCTTGAGAGCATAGCCCTTCTCAGTAATTGTAAAGGAAATCATCTGCAATGAAGGAGCACGGAAAATCTCGCTGAAGCGATTCCAGTAAGCTTCCTCATAGTCACAAGGATAGGCCTCTGTGACTGTTCCTACGACATTTTTGTCAATTGAACCATCTGCATGCAATGTCACAAGGAGTGTAAGGTTATCATATTTGTTGTAGATATCGCTGATGATCTCATAATCAAAGCCCTCACCAACGATGATTCCTTTATCTGACAACCCCTGCTCTACAAGCTCCTGCTGCAGTCTTGCGGGAAAGCCACGGAAGATATTACCAGCGCCGAAATGCACCCATATAGGCTCATCATGCGTACGCTTTTTCAGTGCTTCCCTATCATAATTGAAAAGGCTATATCCCTTTTCTTTCCAATCAGGGCTCTGTAACCCTTTATCGCTCAATTTCATACAACCTCCAATGAATGGAGAGGGTCAGTCCCTCTCCTCATCAGTCTTCCTGTTTGTGAAATACTCTGGATGTGATTCGATGATTGAATCCGCTTCATACTTAAGCTTTGACAGATGCTCTGTCTCAAGCGTGACAGCAAGCGGGAAGTCCCTAAGCCTCAGCGCCTGTATAAGCTCCTCATGCTGCGCAATATTCTTCTCCAGGACATCTTTAGAACCCATGCTGAGAATCCTCATTCTCCTATGATTGCCAGTCTCGCGCTGTATCAGCTGCCAGATGCGCATGAGTCCAGTAGCTTCGAAGAAGATGGAATGCATATCATCATCAGCATTGTAAAAAGCGACTGGATCGACTGCAGTTGCAGCTTCCTTCTGCAATGCGATGAAGTACTCAAGCCTTGTCAGGTCAGAAGTCTTCATATACTCACGGTAGCGATCAATTACGCTCTTTTCCAAAGCAAGGCGGAAGAAACACTCGTCATCCACCCTCGAGATATCTATACGAGATACCCAACACCCACGCTGTGGCCTCATCACGACAAGCCCTTCCGAACGCAATCTCATCAGAGCATCACGCACAGGAGATCTGGAGACATCAAACTTCTCGGAAACCTCAGCCTGGGAAATTTCCTCACCCGGCTTCAGACGGAGGAAGATGATATCATCCTTCAGCTCGTCATAGATAGCTTCACTTGAAGTTCGTCTCATTATTTTCCCAGCCTTTTCTCGCTCTTCTCGACAGCTTCCCAGAGTCCAAGTATGTACTCAGCGCCAAGAGCTCTATCGTAAAGTCCATAGCCTGGCATCGAAACCTCACCCCAGATAGCCCTTCCGTGATCAGGTCTGATTGGTCCATCGAAACCTGTCTCATAGAGAGCACGCACAATTTCATAGAGATCAAACGAGCCATCAGAAGAGAGATGAGCAGCCTCTTCGAAAACTCCAGGTGCAAAATGATGGAGGTTTCTGACATGAGCGAAGTGCACACGGCCAGGAAGCGCGCGAATGATTCCAGGCAGATCGTTTTCCGGATTGGTTCCGAAAGAACCTGCACAGAATGTAAGGCCATTGAATGGAGAATCAACAGCTTTCATGACGCGAAGGATCTTTTCCTTTGATGTGATGATTCTTGGAAGTCCGAATACTGGCCAAGCTGGATCATCTGGATGGATAGCCATCTTTATACCATACTTCTCGCAAACTGGTTGAATAGCCTTCAGGAAGTACACAAGATTATTGAAAAGCGTCTCTTCATCAACATCCTTGTAAGCTTCAAAGAGTTCCTTCACCTTTGAAAGTCTCTCCGGCTCCCATCCTGGCATGACATAGCCATTGGAATTATCATTAGTCTGATCAAAGAATGTCTGAGGATCGATGGAATCGACAACCTTCTGGTCATAAGCAAGGACAGTAGCTCCATCAGGTCTCATCTTTGCCAGATTCGTGCGAGTCCAGTCGAAGACAGGCATGAAGTTGTAGCATACCAGCTTGATATCGCACTTTGCGAGATTCTCAAGTGTCTGGATATAGTTCTCGATATATTTATCTCTAGATGGCTTTCCAATCTTGATATCATCGTGGATGTTCACGCTCTCGATACCAGCTATTGTAAGACCTGCATCCTCAACTTCCTTCTTCAAAGCCTGGATGCGTTCAACGGGCCAAAGGTCTCCTGCTGGGATATCATAAAGCGTTGTGATGACACCTGTCACACCTGGTACCTGTCTAATCTGCCAGAGTTTGACGGAATCAAATTTGTCGCCAAACCACCTCATAGTCATCTGCATAGCTATTCCACTCCTTTTTATCCATATGTGATATACTAGTATTTTAGAATAAAGGATAATGATAGTAAAGAAAAATCTGGTATCATTGTGCTAAAAGTGCAAAACAAATATAGTCTGATGAGGAGAGAAGACTATGAGAATTACAATCTGTGAGAATAAAGTCGAACTCGGGCAGCAAGCCGCCTCCCTCGGCAGGCATTGCATCAAATCAACAATCGAGAAGCTTGGAAGAGCGAATGTAGCGTTCGTAACAGGCACCAGCCAGCTTGAAATGCTGACAGCGCTCAGACAGAAAGAACTGGCATGGGATAAAGTGAATGTCTTCCTGCTCGATGAATTCGTAGGACTTCCAGACGGGCACAAAGCTTCATCTGAGACATTTTTGAAGGAGAACTTCCTCGATTATCTCCCAACAATCGGATCTTTCCATCCTATCTCAAGGAGAGCAGACAGCAAGGCAACGCTGAAGGAGATGAATGCGTTGATGAAAGACTATCCTCTCGATGTCGTGTTCATCTGCATCGGAGAGAACGGCCATCTGGCTTTCAATGACCCTCCTGCAGATTTCGATACAAGAGCTCCATATATCCAGGTAGAGCTGGAGAGAAGATCCAGACGCCAGCAAGTCGGCGAAGGCTGGTTCAATACAATTGACGAAGTGCCATCCAAGGCTATTACAATGTCTGTATTCGAAATCCTCACAGCACGCCATATCATCTGCGCATGTCCAGATCAAAGGAAAGCTAAAGCTGTCGCGTCATGTATCTTTGATGATATCTCACCAAACTCCCCTGCCGCATCAATCAGAAGAAGAACAGAGTGCGCTCTCTATCTCGATAGACAATCGAGCTGTCTGGTCTTCGATGATTTCCGCATGAGATGAGAATTCCAATCCCATCCCCATCTGGATGGGATTGTAGATAATCAAAACCTTTTCGCTCATCATAATCAGTCTTTTGTGTCGTTTAGTGATACATATAGTTAAAAAGTGTAAACTGTTTTCTTAACAAAGCACAAAAAATTCACAAAAGCAACAGATTTCTTGGTACACATTCTCATCAGTAATCCATTAGCATCGAAATGGGCATAGCAGACACAAGGGGGAATGCTATGCAACAAACAAGGAGATCTCGATGAAAATCCTACCCAAGATACTGGCTCTGCTGGTTTTCATGCTGCCACTCGGGGCAGAGAGTCTTCCTGTCGTCACGCTTGATGAAGCGATTGCCAGTGCCGAAGAGAACAACATAGGACTCAAGCAGGCTGCAATCACGCTCAACCAGACGATAAGGAATGAGAACAATTATGTCTCTACCTACCTACCTACATTCGGTCTCTCTGCTACAGCGGGAACAGGTGTCAGCTTCCCAAATCAGGGAACACTGACAGCAACAGACAAGACAACATTCAACGGCGTTGATCTGGATTTAGGCGCCTCTCTGAATTTTTCCTATGCTCTCACAGGATCGAAAATAACTGATGGAGAATCAAGGAGATTATCGAAAGAGAGTGCGACGATAGATTACCAATCAAATGTCTCCAGTCTGGAAAGCAACGTCATAAAAGCCTACTGGAACCTTGCAGCTCTAGATATCGCAATCAAGAATGCAGAACTCTCTGTTTCAGATGCCCAGTCAAGCTACGACTCCGTTGCAGAGATGTACAACAGCGGCATGACAGACGAACTGTCGCTGACACAGGCAGAACTGGCATTGAATCAAGCCATCTATACGCTCCAGACATACAAGGATCAGAAAGCTCTCGCGCTTGCTTCATTCCGTGCGCTCACAGGTATTGAAGGAGATTTCCAGACTGAGATGCTTCCTGAGACAGTCATGCTCCAGCTTCCTTCGCCTGCAGAACTTTATGATATATATGCAGAGGATACAACCAACATCAGATCCGCAAGAAATGCACTTGCAACTGCAAAGACCGCGGAGAAGACAGCCACACTCTCTCAATATATGCCAACAGTGACTGCTAACATTAACTATACATATGGCGGAGGGTTATCCAGCAAAGCTTCGCTTACCGCAAGCGCAGGTGAATATACGACATCAGCTCACAATCTCTCAGGCACAGTAGCTGTAAATATACCACTCAGCTCATACATTCCGGGAAGCACCGCTGATGAAACCAGGAAGAACGCCTCTGATACTGTCTCCATTGCAGCCCTTTCATTATCAAACACACAGAACACGCTTCTTCAGACTATAGAGAGCAATACAATGTCAATTTCACAGCAACAGCAGCTTCTCAGCATGGCTGAAAGCAGCCTGATCCTCGCTGAAAACACATACTCACTTGCAGAAGAAGCATTCGAAGCAGGTCTGATGTCCGCATACGACCTGTCTGCAAGGCGTTCCGATTTACTCTCTGCACAGATGAGTGAGACATCAGCAAGGCTCAACCATCTGCTCTCATCATATGATCTGGCATTCACGCTAGGCATCGAACTGCAAGACTTGCAGGAACAATACGCTATAAAGGAAACAGTATAAAATGAATGAAGAAAAGAAAAAAACAACCGGAGAACCGGATTTTGAAAAACTTGCAGCAACAACCGCTCCAGGAAAATTCAACAAGATCATCACAATAATACTAACTGCTATCTGTATAGTGCTTGCAGCGTTCATCATCTACAGAATGATGACAACCGAAAGCAGCACACAGCTGTCAGCACCAGTTGCTGATAATGCTATTGCCGCAGTCAACGTCTCTGCAGAACCAGCTACCATAAAGGATTTCAGCAAAATCTCAAGACTCAACGGTGAAGTGACACGTTCTGGCGCAGCAATCGCAATCTATCCAGAAATCACAACGACAGGTACAGTCACTGAAATACTCGTAGAGAAAGGCGACACAGTAAATGCTGGCGATATCGTCGCATATATCGATCCATCACGTCCGGGTGCTTCCTACAAAGCAAGCCCAGTGACAGCGAAAGCATCAGGAATTGTGAATGACATTCCTGTGACAATCGGCCAGACAGTCAGCGCATCTCAGGCTGTCGTCACAATAGTGGGAACATCGGATCTGGTCGTTGAGGCTTCCATCCCTGAAAAATTCCTCGGAACTATTGCTGAAGGTATGAGTGCCACAATGGAAGCTGTAGCCTACCCCGGACGCGAATACACAGGGGTTCTCACATATATCGCACCTACAGTTGATACTGCATCCAGGACCTCTGACATTGAAATCAGATTCATTGGAGATACATCAGGGCTGAAAGAAGGCATGTATATACGTCTGAACCTTGAGACTGAGCATATTGCCAATGCACTTACAGTCCCTGAATCCGCTCTCGACACATACCTCGGAAACGATATCGTCTATCTTGCAGATGGGGACACAGCCATCCGTACAATTGTCACAACTGGCAGCACAAACGGTGTGGATACTGTTATCACATCTGGTCTCAATGAAGGCGATATGGTCATCACAGCAGGAAACGTTACAGATGGAACAGCCATCAACGTAGTAAATCAGGAGAATTAAATGTCACTGTCTGAATTATCAGTAAGACGTCCAGTGCTCATGACAATGGTTTACGTACTTCTATGCGTCATCTGTCTTGTGTTCCTGCCACGTCTTGATATAGCACTTTACCCGGATGTCGATCTTCCAGTTATCTCAGTAATGATTGACTGCAACGATGCCGGTCCGGAAGAAATCGAGCTCCAAGTTACCGAGGTAATGGAGGATGCGCTCAATTCCCTGCAGAATCTCGATACAATGACATCTGTATCAAGAGAGGGAATGGCGATGGTCATTCTCGAGTTTGATTATGGTACGAACCTCGATGATGCCTCCGAAGATGTAAACACCATCACATCTATGATGTCGAGAAGGCTTCCTGACTGGGCAGAGAACCCAACAGTCATCCGTTTCGACTCAATGGGCTCAGGTTCCATCATGCGTCTCACTCTCACAGGCGACAGAACAGAAGATGAGCTTCAGTACATCGCAGAGAACACGATTCAGCCTCTGATTGAAAGAGTCGAGGGTGTTTCCCAGGTCAATGTCTACGGTGGCTCTCCTATTGAGTACACTGTTGAAGTCGACCCGAACAGGCTTGAAGCGTATAATCTCACAATCTCTCAGATTTCCTCCATGATTGCAGCACGCAACATGCAAAGCACTGGAGGAGAGATTACGCAGCGCGGCATGGACTACCAGATTACGACAGATGCCAGGTACATGACTCTCGATGATATCAAAGAGACAATTGTAGGCTATGCAACGAATGGAAAGCCAATCTATCTTCAAGATGTAGCAGATGTCGTTGAGGACACCTCTTCAGGCGGACGTCTGACATATCTCGATGGCAATGAGATCGTCACGATAAACATCTCAAACGAATCAGACAGCAATGAGACGACTGTAGCGAAAGCTGTCCGTGAAGCTCTTCCAGAAATCCAGGCTGAGCTTCCAGAAGGGCTTACACTGGAAATCCAGAGGGATTCCACTGAAATGATCACAGATACGATGAATGAGGTTGTGAACTCTGCTGTGCAGGGTGTTATACTTGCAGCTCTCATCATCTTCGTCTTCCTGCGTGGAATAAAGACAACAATCATCATCTCGCTTTCCATGCCAATCTGTATCCTCATCACACTCATGCTCATGTCCATTACAGGCATGTCAGTCAATGCGATGAGTATGTCGGGTCTTATTCTCGGTATCGGTATGACTGTTGATGCCTCCATCATCATACTTGAGAATACATATACATTCCGCCAGAAAGGTGAAAGAAGCGCTGTTGCAGCTATCCTTGGCAGCAAGAATATGTTCACAGCAATCTGTGCTTCCACGCTGACGACAATCTGTGTATTCGTGCCTATCCTCATCTACAAGTATGACATCGGCATGATTGGCGTCATGTTCCAGGATCTGGTTATCACAGTCTGTATCTCGCTCTTCTCTTCGCTCTTTGTCGCTGTAACGCTTGTGCCAGCGCTTTGCGGTTCGATCATGAAGATCAACACAAGAACACAGAAACCACTCAGATGGAAGCCTCTCAAAGCCATTGACGATGCAATGGCTGAAGCAGAGCTCAAAATGAGGAATGCTTATGTAAGAGTCCTCAACTTCTTCCTGAACAGGAAGTTCCTCCTGATTCTTCTTCTCGTGCTGCTTCTGATTGTCTCACTGATCAAGTTCTCTGATCTCGGAATCTCTCTCATACCTCAGTCAACAACTGATGATTCTGTGACGCTTGACCTCACACTCGCTCAAGGAACCACACAGGATGTGACAAAGGAATATGTCTTCGACATGGAGAGGAAAGTCCTCGATACACTGCCAGAAGATAGCTATGAATCAATCCTTACTGAAGTTGGATCCTCCAACACTGGTTCCATTGAGATTGATCTCCCTGATATCACAGAGCAGAAGTACACTGTCAGTGACATCCAGACCATGCTTCGCCCGCTTCTGAATGAAAACCCTGAAGCAGAATGGCTATTCTCAAATACTCGTTCAATGTCAGGAACAGGCATTCAGGTCACTATTCACTCAAGCGATACAGAGCAGTCGCTTGAAGTCGCCAACCAGATCATGGATATACTCCACACTTATGTACCGCAGGTTGAGAATATCGACTCTGACATCGACAATGGTGCACCAAAGTATTCCATCATCATCGACCAGCAGAAGGCACAGGATCTTGGTGTAACGATGAGCAATCTGACTACAACTGTCCAGGCAGCTCTTACAGGCGTGACAGCAACGCAGATTTCCACGTTCGATACCGATACAACATATGACCTTGTAGTCAAAGTCGATGAAGACCAGATCCAGAGCGTTGAAGACCTTGAAGCGCTGAAGATTCCTACATCAACAGGTTCGTCAGTGCGTCTCGATGCCGTTGCAGAGCTGAGAGAAGAGACAGCTCCAATGACAATCATGAGAGAGAACAAGCAGCGTATTAATCACGTATCTGCCTCCATCATGGAAGGCTATGCCGCAAATGATGTACAGGCTGCAGTCGACAAAGCGCTTGCCGAACATCTTGTCCTTCCAGAAGGCGTAACGCTTGAACAGACTGGAGAGATGTCAACATTCGCAGAATACCTGCCGATAATGATTATGATTGTCGTGCTTGCCCTCTTCCTCGTCTACGCAGTCATGGCAGCACAGTTTGAATCGCTGATGGATCCGCTCATCATCTTCGCGACAATTCCGCTTCTGATGATTGGTGTTATCTGGATCCATGTAGCGATGGGGCAGCAGTTCTCACTCTTCAGTATCGTCGGCATCATCGCGCTCATAGGTACAGTCGTCAACAACGGTATTGTTCTTGTAGACTGTATCAACAGACTCGTCGATCAGAAGGTACCTGTAAAGCAAGCTTGTCTCCAAGCTGCATATGGAAGATTGAGACCTATCCTGATGACAACTCTCACTACAATCCTTGGAATGATTCCTATGGCATTCTTCCCAGGAGAAGGTGCAGAGATGATGCAACCGCTTGCGGTCACATTCACAGGTGGTATCATCACTGGAGCGTTCCTGACGCTGTTGCTTTCCCCTACTCTCTACTTGATACTCAACAAGCATAGAGAGAAGAAGTACAACGATCCAGACACACTCTCCAACCAGCTGAGAGAATACGACATGAGGCGCTTACAGCATCTCGACGATATGATTTAAAAAGTTTGGCCCTGGGAATCCGGGGCCTTAATTTTTTGAGCTATATTTCAATTTTACATTTATTTTTATCCAACAACTTAATTCTGTTCATTTGGATTTGCCAGATTGATAAATACATCATAGACTCTACTTAGGAGACACTAATGGATAAAGACAGAGCAAGACAGCTTATTGATGCTGCACAGAACAGAGATATATGCGATAGCGTTATCAGGAATGCGAAAGTCGTTGATGTATGTAATAAAGAAATCTTCACAGCCGATGTCTATATCAAAGATGGATATTTTGTGGGCTTTGATGGAAATAGAAGAGCAAAGACTGAAATCGATGCAAAAGGAAGATATATGCTTCCAGGCTTCATCGATGCCCATTGTCATATCGAATCATCACACTTATCACCATCGGAATTCTCCGATGCGGTAGTTCCATGTGGCACGACGACGGTGATTGCCGATCCGCATGAAATATGCAACGTAACAGGGCTTGACGGCATGGAATACATGCTGAAAGCCTCTGAAAACATCCCTCTTTCAGTATTTCTGATGTTTCCTTCTTGTGTCCCCGCCACAGCGTTTGAGCACTCAGGAGCTATACTCAACGCGCCAGAGATTGAGAAGTTCATCGACAATCCACGAGTACTTGGACTTGGAGAGATGATGAATTACCCTGGAGTCGCGTCCGCTGACAGCACTGTGATGGATAAAATGCAATGTGCATGGAAGAGAGAAAAGAATATTGACGGACATGCACCATCAATCACCGGTCCAGCGCTCGACAGCTATGCAGCTGCTGGAATAACTACAGACCATGAATGCGAAACACCAGCAGAGCTCCATGACAAAATCCGCAAAGGCATGTATGTAATGCTCCGAGAGGGTACTGCATGCCGCAATGTACTGCAACTTCTGCCTGGTGTAAATGAAAGGAATTGCAACAGGATACTCTTCTGTACAGATGACAGGCAACCACAGTCGATTGTCCAGGATGGACACGTCAATTACGGCGTCTCACTAGCTATACAGCACGGGCTTGATCCAATCAGTGCAATCACAGCAGCAACGCTGAATGCTGCAACCTGCTATCATCTGGCAGACCGTGGCATGATTGTACCGGGAAAGCGAGCAGATTTCTTCCTCTCCTCTTCCATAGACAATGGCATCAAAGCGGAAGAAGTCTTCATTCTCGGTGCAAAGCAGGCTGAGAATGGGAAGATCCTTCATAAAGCAATGCACACAAAACCTGAGAACGTCTCAGGAAAGATGGATGTAAAGGACTTCTCTGCAGCAAAGCTTTCATTCCGTCCACAATCCGATCACGTGAAAGTGATAGAAATCATACCAGGCGGAGTTGTGACAGGATCAGGAGAGGCATGGATCAAACGCGACGAGAATGGCGAATGGATCCACGACGATGGACAGGATGTGCTCAAGCTTGCCGTGATTGAACGACATCACGGTACTGGCAATGCTTCAACAGCACTTATCAGCGGATATGGTATGAAACATGGTGCAGTAGCTACATCAATAGCCCATGACTCACATAATATTATTGTAGTCGGGGACAACGACAGTGATATGGTAAAAGCTGTCGAGAAGCTTATCGCTATCGGAGGCGGCATAACGATGTTCAAAGATGGCGAGGAGCTAGGAACACATGTATTGGAAATAGCGGGCTTGATGACAGACCTCTCATTGGAAGAAGTCACAGAGTGTCTGAGCAAGATGCATGATATCGCAGATAAGAGGCTTCATGTATCGAAAGAGATAGATCCATTCATGACACTCTGCTTCATGGCGCTTCCAGTCATACCGGCTCTGAAGCTTACAGATTGTGGACTATTCGATGTCAATGCTTTCGCTTTCACTGACAGTGAAATAAAGTGAGAGAGCTTCTTTCAGCTCACGTTCTGTGAAGCCTTTTCTGAGGAGAGTTATTCTGGCGCTCTCCTCTCCTTTCTTTCTCTCAATAGATGAATAATACATAGCAAGCGGTTTCAGATACATACCGGATTCCCAAGCTTCGGAGAGAACTTCATCTGCAATGGATGCTGGAGTCCCCTTATCCTTCAGGCGTAAGCGCAGCAATGCTTTTCCTTCGGGACTTTTTCTCAGCCTTGAACGGATGAAACTTTCAGCAAAACGCCGTTCAGAAAGACTGTTTTCAGCAATCAACCTGGCAATAGCGCTATCAATGTCTGCATTGGAAAAACCCTTCTGCTTCAGCTTTGCTCTCATCTCTTTCTCTGTATGCTCTCTCGTAGCTAGCAGCTTGATAGCCTTATCATATGCTTCCATGCCTGTATTAGAGCATAATAGCTACAGCATAGACAAGAAACTACCAAGCCCTGCTTTTAGACAGGGCTCGTGAAACATCATTCAACTGAGATTGTGCAGATTGCGACATTGCCTGATGGGGATGCAAGCGTGTATGTACCATCTTCGGGAATTGCATACTCTGCATGAGCGACTCCAGTGTCTGTGCTTTCAAGAACAAGAAGCTCTTCAGCAGAAGCAGAAGAAACTTTGACTTCTGGAAGCGTACCATCTTCTGGCACTGCAACAGAAATCTTCATTGTCTCGCCTCCAACAGCATCAAAGGCTAGAAAAGCATCTCCGGTAAGTGTCAGCGCTTTTCCATCTGCAGAAGCAGTTCCTGTCCCCAGAGAAAGCGTAAAGCCTTCTCCGAGCGTTGAACCATCTTGCAGATTGTCCGATGCAAGACTATCAGCAGAAAGGGATACCGCTGATGCTGAAAAGACTGCTAGAAGCAATACAAGTGCAAATAAGACTGTCTTTTTCATATTCCATCTCCTTGCCAACGAATTTAGAAGATGGCAATGAAGCTAAATTGACGTTTTCCAGATGAAGACATGAACAATTATGAAGAAACATTAAAATTATGGATTCTATTTCATCCAGCAAAATGGAAGCAACCACAGAAAGTAAAAGTTTAAAAAAAAGGCCAGCCATTTCTGACTGACCGATGCTCCGAGATATCTTTTATCTCTTTGAGAACTGGAAGCGTCTTCTTGCTCCCTTCTGGCCATACTTCTTTCTTTCGACCATTCTGGAATCTCTGGTCATGAAGCCAGCTGCATGAAGAGCTGCACGATAATCTGCATCATAATCTACAAGAGCTCTTGCAAGTCCATGTCTGCAAGCCTCTGCCTGTGAGCAGATACCACCGCCAGCGACTGTGATGACGAGATCATACTTGCCTGTCGTCTCAGTAACTTCAAACGGCTGAACGACCTTCGCTGCATTGATAGCATCGACGAAGTATTCCTCAATCTTCTTTCCGTTAATCTTAACCTGGCCGTTTCCTTCTCTGAGGTAAACTCTTGCGACCGAAGTCTTGCGGCGACCTACGCCGTGACCGAGGTTGATTGACTTGTTATCTTCTTTCTTGGTAGCCATCTCGCCTCTCCTTAAATCTCAACAGCAACTGGCTGCTGTGCCATGTGCGGGTGCTCTGCACCAGCATAGATCTTCACGTTTGTCATAAGCTTTCTTCCAAGTCTATTGTTTGGAAGCATACCCTTGACTGCGTGCTCCATCGGATAGGTGGGCTTGCGTGCTACCATCTTTCCATAAGACTCAGCCTTGAGCCCGCCTGGATACATTGAGTGGCGATAATACATCTTATCTGCCATCTTATTGCCGGTGACTTTTGCCTTGGCTGCGTTGATGATAATTACGTAATCACCGATTTCCTGGTGAGGTACGTACTCTGCTTTGTTCTTGC
The DNA here is from genome assembly GCA_017694595.1 of Candidatus Ornithospirochaeta stercoripullorum. GTDB lineage: Bacteria > Spirochaetota > Spirochaetia > Sphaerochaetales > Sphaerochaetaceae > Ornithospirochaeta > Ornithospirochaeta stercoripullorum. The sequence continues at coordinate 22,800 of JADIMT010000037.1, forward strand.
CTCTGAGAATTGCTGCAGCAGCTGCTGCTACTCTTCCGAGCGGCTTTCCCTCTGCATCGATGAGATACCACTTTCTCT
>JADIMT010000007.1 GCA_017694595.1 Candidatus Ornithospirochaeta stercoripullorum
CAACATGATCAAGACCATCAGGAGAAAGGCCTATGGCTTCAGGGATACCGAATACTTCTTCCTCAAGATAAAATTCGCTTCTCTTAGAGGTCCCTATGTTTATAAATCCCACAAAAAATTGTAAAGAGCCAATGTTACTTCCGAACGCAACAGGTCAACTCAGTCCCAATAGCTTGGACTAGGTCTTATATGCCTGAAAATCTGAATAATCTATTAATCAAGATGGAATTGTCTGGAAAACAAGAAAGCTGATGCTTTTAACACCAGCCTTCTTCTATTCCCCGTCCTATAACAGTCTGCTTCATTTGTTTCACTGTCCTATTGACAGGGAGCAGACCACAGGGAACAACGGTTCTTTTTTATTAGCAGGATGTCTCATCAACAGAGTACATACCAAATTAGCATCTTCTCTTTTCAATTGATGAATGACAGCGCTTTATCTATCTCTGAAGCTCTGAGTGAACTTCTAGCTTCAGCATATTCTTCTGCCGAAGCATTAGGATCAATCAATCCTCCTTCTACAAATGTCGGTTTTGCGATCGGAGTCTTCTGTGGTTTTGCGACTTCGCTTGTGGAAGATTCAGCTGGAATAGAAGCTGCGACGTCGGAGATTATCTCATCCCTGTATTCATTGTAGAGAGCAATAGCCTCTTCCCTCAGATCCTCCTCAGGCAGTGCAAGGAGCTCTGCTTTCTCTTCATCGGAGAGAGCGTTGTAATCATCGATGATAGCTTGCTCTATATCCGCGACAACAGCTTCCTTGTTCTCTTCATATAGTTCAGCAGCAAGTGCTTTCACATCATCAGCTGTAAGCCCCTTATCAGCTTCAGAGAGAATATCGCTGACGATAGCATCGCGGTAGTACGCATAGATATCTTCAAGGGAAAGGACCGCAGCCTTCTCACCTTCATCAAGTGCATTATACTGAGTAAGTATTCCCGCAATGATATCATTGACAATAGCTTCTCTGTTATTGCTGTAAAGTTCCTCTGCAAGAGCTCTGACATCATCTTCTGTAATGATACCAGAGAGCAAATCTGCCGCAATTGCATCGCGATACTCTGAATAAATATCTTCGAGAGAGAGTACAGTTGCTTTGCCCACATCATCAAGAGCGGAATAATCCTCAATGATTCCATTCTCAACATCGGAGACAACAGCCTCTCTGTATTTCTCATAGACTTCTTTGATGAATGCTTCCGCATTCTCAGCCGTAAAGCCCTGCTCTGATAGGACAGCAGTAACGACAGCAGCAATCTCTGCATTGGAAAGTCCACCCGGAATCTCTGCTGCTATATCTGCGATTATCGCATCTCTATATTCTGAATAGATAGCTTCAAGCTGAGACACAAGATCAAGCGTCACGCTCTTGTCTTCAACAGACAGCGTATTGTAGCCATTGAGCACAGCAAGAATCATATCATCAGCGATTTCGCTTCTGTATTTCTCGTAAAGCGTGATGATTTCATCTTCCAGACCGCTATAATCTGGAGAGAGCGTGCCATCAAGCTTTTCGCCGATAGACGAGACAAAACCCTCATCTGCTGCGAGCATCTCAGCGATTCTTCTTGCCATCTCTTCGTCAGTATCGACGCTGGACGTATCTGTTTCCAGAGGCTCCGAGACGGAAAGAAGTGGCTCATTCTGCCGTTCTCTGGCTGCATCAAGTACTGAACTCTGAGAATCGGGCCGCACGACCCACATAGCAGAGAAGGTGAATACTGCTAAAGCCGCTGTTACTGACAGCAGGACTATTCTAGTCATCTTTCCCATAAAAAGCCTCTTCTCTCAAATTTTAGCACATAGGAATGACACTTGTCGAGAAATAGTATCTTTATCTCCATCATTGATTATAGTAATTACTTCTTTGCCATAATCAAACAATGATCGACCTATCTCCTTTTGTGACTCTTCACGAGCATGGAACTTCTCTTTCGTGATACCATCGCGAAGCAAGGCACGCTTCTCACGTACCTCATAAGGGGCAGTGACAAAGACAACCAAGTCACAATAGCTGACAAAGCCCATCGATTCCAGCAATGCTGCATTGATTACTGCTATCATACCACGCTTTTCAGCATCCTTAGCCTCTTTCAATGCTTCTTCTTTCATCCATGGATGGGTTATATCATTGAGCGTCGCCAGTTTTTCAGCATCCGAGAAGACCATCGGGCCAAGAATCTTTCTGTCAACGCTTCCATCTTGCTTGAAAATAGATGGGCCAAATGCTTCTTCAAGCTTCTCATGATTAGATTCAAGCGCCGTATGTCCAAGAGCATCGACATCGATTACAACGAAACTATCGGAGGGAAGCATGGCAGCAACAGTATCCTTTCCAGCACAACTTTTTCCAGTCAATCCTATAATCATCAGTGCATATCCCCCCAAGAAGAACCGAACTCAAGCGAAACGCGAAGCGGAACAGAGAGCCGGACTGCACTCTCCATCTTCTCTTTGACAAGTGCAGCAACAGCATCCTTCTCATCATCAGGGACCTCGAAGATAAGCTCGTCATGTACCTGCAGAAGTATCTTCGTTTTGTATCCGCCATCGGTAAGCGCTTTATCAATGCTGATCATCGCAAGCTTCATTATCTCTGCGGCAGTACCTTGTATCACAGTATTCACAGCGACACGTTCAGCCCCTGCTCTCTCAACTTTATTGGAACTGTTGATGCCAAGAACCTCTCTTACATGTCCAAAGCGAGTACGTACAAAGCCATTCCTTCTGGCTTCCTCTTCCGTTCTGGCAACGAAAGCTTTGATACCTGCATAACGCTCAAAGTAAGTATCGATGAAGGCAGCTGCATCTCTACGGGAGATTCCAAGCTCATTGGAGAGCCTAAAAGCAGACATGCCATACATGATACCGAAGTTGATAGTCTTGGCAATTCGACGCTCATGATCTGTAACACTCTCAGAAGGACGGGAGAATATGAGGGAAGCTGTATATCTATGTACATCCTCACCACGCTGGAAAGCACCCATAAGCGCCTGATCCTGAGAGGCATCGGAGAGCACAACAAGCTCAATCTGTGAGTAATCTGCAGAAAGGAAGGATGTTCCTTCTCTTGGTGTGAAAGCACTGCGAATCATCCTGCCTTCATCCGTTCTGACTGGGATATTCTGCAGATTCGGATTACGAGATGAAAGACGGCCTGTAGCAGTTCCAGTCTGCAAGAATGATGTATGGATACGTCCATCTGAATCAGCAAGCGATGGAAGCACATCGATGTATGTGCTCTTCAGCTTCGAAAGCTGTCTGTAATCAAGGATATCGGAGATAATCGCACCACCATCTACCCGCAATCCCTCCAGCGTAGCTGTATCTGTAGAGTAGCCTTTCTGTGTTTTCTTGCCGGCCTTCATGCCCAGTTCATTGAAAAGCACATTAGAAAGCTGCATCGTACTGTTGATATTGAACTCATGCCCAGCTTCCTCATAGATTCTGGAGACAAGTTCATTGATTCTATCTCCTATTCTTTTCTCAAGTTTGCCTATGCGCTCTTGCGAAAGATGGATGCCTTCACTCTCCATCTTTGCCAGTATACGTATCAAAGGAAGCTCAAACGTATTCATCACACTATCAAGATGACGTCTCTTCAACTCTGCAGAGAAAAGAAGATAAAGACGGTATGCCATATCGCTATCTTCAGCGCTGTACTGGCATGCCCTCTCCAGAGGGATATCTGCGAAAATCTCATCTTTGCCGACCACATCTTCATACTTAACAGCTGTAAGGCCTAAATAGCGAGACGAAAGTTCTTCCAGATTGTAGACATTGGCATTGGAATCCAACAACCAGGCAGCAATCATAGTATCAAAGACGATGTTCTTTATGTCAGACCCAAGATGCCAGATGATTTTCAGATCATATTTGATATTCTGATTCACCACCCCAAGGCGGCCTGAAGCAAGATACTCATCAAAAAGCTCTTTCACGCACTCTATGCTATTGTATTCCTTCTTTTCAGCAATGAGAGGCACATAGTAGGCGATACCCTTCTCATAAGAGAAGGAAAAGCCAGTCAGCTTAGCATCTTCTTCCAATCCGGTAGTCTCCGTATCAAGAGCTATCACGCCACCTTTCTCGATAGCTTTATCGAAATGTCTGCGCACTTCAGCTAAATCAGTCAAAGCGCTATAGCTGCCACGCTCCTCTACTTCAACTTGCTCTGCCTCTTTAGCCTTTGACTGCGAGGAAGAAGCGCTACTGCCGATTCTCCTTAGAAGCGACTTGCAGTTCTTCTCCTCAAAGTCCTCAGCAGCCGCTGCTGTCTCTATCTGAGAAATTGAGAGACTTTCCATCTGGAAGTCATCGGAAAGCGCATCGCTACGCAGAATGATAAGAGACTTTGAGAGTTCAGCATCGCCTTTGCCATCTTCCAGCTTCTTCTTTACGCTGGCTTGCAGCAAATCGAGATGGCGATAGATGCCCTCAAGCGTGATGTATTCTGAAAGCAGTTTAAGCGCTCCCTTCTCCCCCAGTCCTTTTATGCCAGGGATATTATCAGCTTTGTCTCCGATTATAGAGAGATAATCAACAATCTGCTCAGGGGAGACACCGAATTCCTCCTTCACTTCATCAGAGCGGAAGAAGCGATACTGGTTCTCCCCTTTACGAGGAGGACGCAAAGCGAAAACATGATCATTCACAAGCTGTAAAAGGTCTTTATCCCCAGTCACCATCACAGTTTCAATACCGTTTTCATACGCAATACGAGAGAGCGTCGCGATGATGTCATCAGCCTCAAACCCAGGCTGGGAAAGACAAGCGATATGCATCTTCTCCAGCGTGCTTCTGATCATAGGCACCTGGGCATGGAGATCCTCAGGAGCTTTATCACGATTGGCTTTGTATTCGGGATACATCTCCTTGCGGAATGTGGGAGCCCTCTCATCCATAACAACAGCCAGATAGTCCATCTTGTATGCTGACATCAATGAGAAAAGTGTTGAGAAAAATCCGAAATAAGCACTTATATTCACGCCATTGCGGTCTGTAAGAGGATTTGAAAGATGGGCAAAATAATTGCGGTATATGACAGAATATCCATCGATTATATACAAGCGTTTATCGAAAAGGCCTTCAGCGGCTTTCACCTTTTCAGGCACGACCTTCCTCACTTCTTCCACCTTTCGTTTCGCTCGCTCTTTCTGGATATTCCCAGGATCAAGATCCGCTTCATCAAAAAGCCCATTAGTCATCAGCTACCTCCAGAACAAGGCCATCATAGGCACTCTCTGCATACGGCATGAACCTCCTGTTGATATCACAATAGGAAGTCGCATGGTTTATATGTGTAAAATATACCTTCTCTGCTTTGATAAGACGAGCATTTTCACAAGCCTGCTCGAACGTGAAATGGCTCCAGTGCGGTTTATCTCGAAGCGCTCCGATAACAAGTGTCTTCACACCATCCAAGGCTTCAGCATTCTCATCATAAAGGATATCGGAGACATCTGTTAAATATGCCACGTTGCCGAATCTGTAACCAGCAATCCTCATGCAGCCATGCATGACAGGAATAAGCGTGAAATTTATCTCCCCGATAGAGAAAGTGGCTCTGTCATCAATCTTCACAGCTTCCAAGCGTGGAATGCCTTTATATGGCATATCTGTAAAAGCATAAGGGAAAATCCTCTCAATAGCCTCAAGCACATCACCTCTGCCATATACAGGCAGCTTCTGCTCGTCTGTGAAGACCCTTAAATCATCCAGCCCCATCAAATGATCCGAATGCTGATGCGTGTACAGCACAGCATCGATTTTATCGATGCCTGCGCGTAAGGACTGCAAGCGGAATTCATAGCCAGTATCGATCACAACAGAAGTACTGCCACGGCTAATCCAGATGGATGAACGCCATCTTTTATCTTTCGGGTCAGATGAAGTGCATACTGGGCAATGACAGCCAATCACAGGCACACCATGGCTAGTTCCAGTTCCTAGAAACTCAATCCTGGTCACGGCTTACTCTTCCGTAAGCGAAGAGAAGTTCTCGCTGAAGAAATCACTGACACTTCCAGCGCCAGCGGAGACAAAATCTCCGGCTTCATGCAAGAAGCTCTGGAAACCTTCAGAACCTACAAAAGCTATAACGCTCTCAGCAGCTCCACCAGCAGCTTCCTGCATATTGCTGATGAAAGCCTCACCCTCGTCAGAGTTGAGATAACTTGTGATATCATCAGCAACGCCCGCAGGCAGATCAGCCTCTGCCAATGATTTCTCTACAGTCTCCTCTATATACTTATCTGAGTTTATCGAAATCCCAAAGAACTTCAGAGATACCTCAGGCACAAGCAGATAGATAACAAAGAAAACTATTATCGAAGCAAAGAAGACTCCTAGCAGTCCTCCTAAAAAGCCTTTTCCAATTCCAAACATAATCCTATTCTAGCCTGAAACTGGAATGGTTGGAAGAATCAGAGGAAAAGGATTGCCTGCTAAAGATACAGACAATCCTCATTATTCATTGGACGACTTCAATCGATTCCGCTTCCTTCAGCCACACATCAGCTGCAGCATCGGAAGGCATCCTCCAGTCTGAACGAGGTGAGAAAGTGACAGTTCCCACCTTCGGACCATCAGGTAGACAGCTGCGCTTGAACTGCTGCTGGAAGAATCTCCTGACGAACACAACCAGCCACTTCTTTATGAACTCCTGTGAATAATCGCCGTGGAAAGCTTCACAAGCCAAACGGAATATCTTAGCAGGCGGAAAACCAAATCGGACCATGTAATAAAGGAAGAAATCATGGAGCTCGTAAGGTCCGACAATATCTTCAGTGACCTGCGCGATCTGTCCATCCTTTGTAGCTGGCAACAGCTCTGGAGAGACAGGGGTCGCAAGGATATCATAGAGGACGATGGATGACTCTCCGGGCATGCTATCAGCAGTGTGACGCACAAGATACCTTACAAGCGTCTTAGGTATTGAAGAATTAACACCATACATGCTCATATGGTCACCATTATATGTTGCCCAGCCAAGTGCAAGCTCAGAGAGATCTCCTGTACCTATGACAATGCCACCTTCTTTGTTTGCAACATCCATAAGAACCTGAGTTCTCTCCCTTGCCTGAGCGTTCTCATAAGTGACAGAGAGGTCATCAATACTCTGCTGGATATCCTCAAAATGCTGCAACACGCTCTTTGTGATATCAATAGTGCGGAAATCAACATTAAGCGATTCTGCAAGCTTCTCAGCATTTGACTTAGTTCGCGCTGTCGTACCAAAGCATGGCATTGTTATCGCGATAATATCCTTCCTGTCACGTCGTAGAAGATCGAACGCTTTGACAGTCACAAGCAAAGCAAGCGTGGAATCAAGGCCTCCGGAAAGTCCAATGACAGCTTTTGCCGCATGTGAAGCAATGAGTCTTTTCTTCAGACCATATGCCTGAAGCCTCAGGATCTCATCGCATCTGGATTTTCTCTCATCTTCATCGGCAGGTACAAATGGATGGCTGGAAAATCTTCTTGTAAGCCTCGTCTCACATACCCTGAACTGGACAGGAACGCGTTCATAACCATCATCAGCACTGATGAAAGTATTCATTCTCTCCCGCTCCATTGCCAATTTATCAGTATCAAGTTCAGTAATAGTCAACTCATTGGACTTGAAAGAGGAAGAAACAAGCACCGCACCGTTTTCTGCAATCAGATTGCTTCCCGTGAAGACCATATCTGTAGAACTCTCACCATCTGCTGCATCTGCGTAGATATAACCACAGACCAAGCGCGCAGAGACAGATGAGATAAGATTCTTTCTATACTCATCTTTTCCAATGATCTCATCGGAAGCTGAAAGATTTACGATTACAGTGGCACCATTCAGAGCAAGGCGTTGCGATGGTGACTCTGGAACCCATAGGTCTTCACAGATCTCACATCCGATGGAAAGAGTAGAAGGCATTGAAGCATCTAAGATAATCTTATTACCGAAAAGCACCTTCTGTCCTAGAAACTCAACAGTATCAACATTCCCCGGAGCCGGAGTAAACCATCTTGTTTCATAGAACTCACCATAAGATGGCAAATTCTTCTTAGGTATTATCGCCAGAACTTTACCACCTTTTATGGCAACAGCTGTGTTATACAGCTTCCCATTCCACTGAAATGGATAACCAACAAAAACAAGAACATCGGATGAAGCAGTGTCTTTGACAATCGAACCGAGTGCAGCTTCTGCAGCTCTTTGCAAGCTCTTCTGGAAAAAGAGATCACCACACGTATAGCCTGTTATTGAAAGCTCCGGAAAAACAAGTATTTTTACATCAAGCTCTTCAGCTTTTCTGATTAGATCTACAATCTCCCCCGCATTGTAAGCAGGCTCAGCCACTCTTAAGTCAGGAGAGGCGGCTGCTACTTTTACAAATCCATCTTTCATATCCCGTATGATAAAGCATCACAGTGCAAATGGTCAAAACTCACCCAAGACAGCAAATATCCCATAAAGCTTATTCCGGAGGGACCATTATATTCTGAAAAGAATTGCCCGGGGCATTTTAACTCCAGGCAATGAATCAAATCATGATACAGATAAGCTCTGCTTGATGTTTTTCACTTCCTCAAGCGACAAGCCAGAGTATTCAGCAATCTTGGAAAGAGGAAGAAAACCATCGGCCAGCATGCTCTTGGTCATATCCAGCTTCCCTTTGATTACACCTTCTTGCTTTCCTTCAAGCTTGCTTGTCTCCTTTTCTCTCTTCAACACTTCATCGAACATGCTGCTCATGATTGCGATTTCCTCCTTTTCAAGCTTCAAAAACTCCATGCGCTCCTTGATCACAGTGTAATGCATCTTCTCCGGATCTGTACACTTCAGACCCTCCATCAACCGTCCAAGCTCTGTCTCAGGCTTTGTGAACGATGAGCTGACATAGATGATTTCCGATCCGTCGCCGAATGCCTCTCCAGTCTCTTCAACCTTCCTCTCGACATGGTATATCGCCTCTCCCCGTCCGAGCGCATCGCCTGATGTGATGAAGATGATAAATGAGTCGGGGAGGCTGTCGAAGCCTGTTCCCTTGTCAAGCATATCAGCA
>JADIMT010000038.1 GCA_017694595.1 Candidatus Ornithospirochaeta stercoripullorum
CTCTCAGCTTTCACGAGGTATGGCTCTCCGGGAAGATAAAGCACAAAGCAACCCTGTTTAACAGTCGCAGCAGCAGTCACTTCCTTTGAGTCAGGACTCTCCCTCCAGGTAGTTGCTGCGGTGATAGCTCCACTTTCCACTGTAAAAAGCAATGTATGATCTTTATCAACCATAAAGTCTCTGAACACTGGAAGATCTTCGACATGAAGAGATCCAAGCGATGCAAAACTTTCTGAAAGTGTCCTGTATTTGCTGAGATTCGCAAGAGCATCAACGACCATAGTCCCAATTATAGCTGAAAGAAGCGCTAAGAGTCACGCCGCTCTTTATTAAGTATTGTTTGAATGTTATTCTTTCAAAGTACACTTTTTTCAGGAGTTTGCAATGAAGGAATATCTTCAGACTCAAGACGAAGTAATTTCGTCTCTACACTCCTCTCGTGAAGGTTTAAGCGCAGAGGAGTCCAAAAAGAGGCTTTCGGAATATGGTCCGAATAAGCTCGAGGAGAAAAAGAAAGACAGCATCATCAAGAAGTTCTTCGAAGAACTCTCCGATCCAATGCTTATCATCCTCATGATAGCAGCTGTGCTTTCCGTTCTCACATCATATGCCTCTGGTGAACCAGAATGGTCAGATGCCATCATCATCCTCATCGTTGTTCTAATCAATGCCGTGCTCGGTGTTGTGCAGGAATCAAAGGCAGAGAAAGCAATCGAAGCTTTGCAATCAATGTCGAAAGCGAAATCAAAAGTCAGGAGAGGCAGCGAGATCATCACTGTCGAGAGCGAAGAGCTTGTCCCTGGCGATGTGATTGAGCTTGAAGCTGGAGATAGCGTCCCGGCAGATGCAAGAATCCTCCTCTCTGCTTCAATGAAAGCTGAAGAAGCTGCTCTCACAGGAGAATCAGTACCTGTAGACAAGACCGCTGATACACTCACAGGGAATGAAATCCCGCTTGGTGACAGAAGAAACATGGTCTACATGGGTTCTACAATAGTCTATGGCCGTGGCGAAGCTGTCGTCGTCTCTACTGGCATGAAGACGGAAATGGGCAAGATTGCTACTGCCCTCTCCGATGCTGCCGATAACGAGACACCGCTGCAGAGAAAGCTCAACCAGCTTTCGAAGGTTCTGACATGGCTTGTACTTGGCATCTGTGTCATCATGTTCGGCGTGAACCTAATCAGAATGGCTATCCAGGGCGATATCCACCTTGCTGGCGTCCTCGACACATTCATGATTGCAGTCTCGCTTGCAGTTGCTGCTATTCCAGAAGGCCTTGCAGCTGTTGTAACGATTGTCCTTTCTATCGGTGTTACGAAGATGAGCCGCAAGAAGGCTATCATCCGTAAGCTCACAGCTGTAGAAACACTTGGATGTACAGAAGTCATCTGCTCCGATAAAACTGGTACGCTGACACAGAACAAGATGACAGTCGTAGACTCTTTCGGAGATGACAAGAAGCTTCTGGCTGAAGCTATGGCACTCTGCTCAGATGCACGACTCAACAGTGAGCTGAAAGCGGAAGGAGAGCCTACTGAAGCCGCACTTGTAAACTGGGCCGCCTCGATGGAAATCAACAAGAATGACCTGGAAATGGGCCCGTTCAAGAGAGTTGGAGAAGCTCCATTCGATTCTGAAAGGAAGATGATGAGCACAATCCACACAACTCCGGAAGGCGGTTATGTACAATTCACGAAAGGCGCTCCAGATGTGCTTCTTTCAAAGTGTACGAAGATATACTCTGCAGGAAAGGTCAGAGAGCTTACAGACAAAGACAGGGAGATGATCCTTGAAGCGAACAAGAAGTTTGCAAACAATGCGCTCAGAGTGCTTGCAGGTGCTATGAAGAAGCATGACAGCATCCCTGCAGACCAGTCTCCAGCCTCTCTTGAGCAGGACTTGGTTTTCCTTGGCCTTACTGGAATGATTGACCCTGTACGTCCTGAAGTCAAAGATGCAATCAAAGAGTGCCGCAGCGCTGGCATCCGTCCAATCATGATCACAGGCGACCATATCGATACTGCAGTTGCAATCGGCAAGGAACTTGGAATCGTCAAGGACAGAAGCGAAGCTATCACAGGAGCGGAGCTCGACAAGCTTTCAGATGAAGAATTCCAGAAGAGCATCAAGAAGTACTCCATCTACGCACGTGTCCAGCCAGAGCACAAAGTAAGAATCGTCAAAGGCTGGCAGCAGGCTGGCATGATCACAGCAATGACTGGCGATGGCGTAAACGATGCACCTTCCATAAAGAATGCTGATATCGGAGTCGGAATGGGCATCACTGGAACTGATGTCACAAAGAATGTCGCTGATATGGTTCTTGCAGATGATAACTTCGCAACCATCGTTGTTGCTGTCGAGGAAGGAAGAAAGATCTACGACAACATCCGCAAAGCCATCCAGTTCCTCCTCTCTTCCAACCTTGCAGAGGTTATCGCAGTCTTCGTCGCTTCCCTTATGGGTGTCACGCTGCTGCAGCCTACGCATCTTCTGTGGATCAACTTGATCACCGATGCATTCCCCGCAATCGGCTTGGGTATGGAACAGGGTGAAGCTGATATCATGCAGCGCCCACCACGCTCTTCAAAGGAAGGCCTCTTTGCTAACCGTCTTGGCGTGAACTGTGTGATCCAGGGTGCTGCGCTTGCAATCATCACGCTTGTATCCTACATCATCGGAGAGATCTTCGAGAACGGAGCTTTCCATTTCGGAGCCTCCAGCGAAGATGGAATGACAATGGCATTCCTCACGCTCTCAATGGCGGAACTCTTCCAGTCATTCAACATGCGCTCGCTCGATAAGTCGCTTTTCAGGACAAAGGGTCATAACAAGATTCTTTACTGGACACTCATCGGAGCTTTCGTGCTGACACTGGCGGTTCTCTACATACCGTTCCTGAGCAATGCTTTCGGCTTTGCTGAAATCTCTCTTCCAGAGTTCCTGATTGCTCTTATCATTGCAATCATGATCATACCTATTGTAGAGATCCAGAAAGCAATACAGAGAGCTGTCTCAAAAAAGAACTGATTGCCAGGCCCTCCTCGCGAGGGCCTTTTCCTTCCCTTTATTTTCCCATTTTTTCTGTGTATTATCCCACTGTCATGAACAGAGATTTGACTACAGGGAACATAAGAGGCCAGATTTGGAGATTCACGCTTCCACTTCTGGGTTCCATGCTATTCCAGCAGCTGTACAATATCGCGGACAGTCTGGTCGCTGGCAGATTCATCTCAGCAGAAGCGCTGGCTGCTGTTGGCAACTCATATGAAATCACATTGATCTTCATTGCTTTTGCTTTCGGCTCAAACATGGGTTCATCAGTTGTCGTCTCCCAGTACTTCGGCGCGGGGAGAAAGAAGGAGATGAAGTGCGCAATCAGCACGACATTCATCGCGGCTTTCATTCTCTCTATTGTCCTGACAGTCCTGGGACTGCTTTTCACAGATCTCCTTCTTGAAGCGATAAATACGCCAGCTGAACTTCTGGAAATGAGCGCAGAGTATCTCGACATCTACATACTCGGCCTGCTCTTCCTCTTCTTCTATAACATTGCAACTGGAATCTTCACTGCGATGGGAGACAGCAGGACACCATTTATATTCCTAGCATTCTCTTCCACTGCAAATATCGGAGTGGATATCCTCTTCGTCACACTCTTCGACATGGGAGTTGCAGGAGTTGCATGGGCAACTTTCCTCTGCCAAGGAATCAGCAGCATACTTGCTGTAGCGGCGCTTATTGTAAGACTGAAGCAAATTGGAGAGACGAAAGAGAAAGCACCCCTATTCTCTTTTCACATTCTCAAGCAAATTACAATCATCGCTATACCATCGATTCTGCAGCAATCATTCATCTCGATTGGAAATATCCTTGTGCAAAGCGTTGTCAACAGCTTCGGAGCTGCTGTCATGGCAGGCTATGCCGCAGCGATAAAGCTCAACAACATGGTAATCACATCTATCACGACTATAGGCAATGGCATCTCAAGCTTCAGCGCTCAGAACTTCGGAGCCGGAAAAAACGATCGAGTAAAAGAAGGCAGAAAAGAAGGACTACTGATTTCAATCGCATTCAGCGTGATAGCTTCCTTGCTCTTTGTCCTTCTAGGAAGATACATACTGTTGCTCTTCATGAAATCAGATGAGACGGATGCCATCAGAGAGGGAATCAGATTCCTGAAAATCGTCTCACCATTCTACGCATTGATTTCAATAAAGCTCATTACGGATGCTGTACTGAGAGGTTCAGGCGACATGCTTCCATTCATGATCTCAACATTCTCCGATCTGATCCTCAGAGTTGCGCTTGCTTTTATTTTATCATGGCTTCTCGCTTCCGCCGTTGGCATATGGCTTTCATGGCCAATTGGCTGGATTGTCGGAACTGTCATCTCGCTCATATTCTATCTGAGCGGGCATTGGGAAAAAAGAAAAAGACTTAGCTGAAGGATGGACACATGAAAATATTCCTTGTCAGACACGGAGAGACCGAATGGAACGCAAAGCGCAAAGTATGCGGCATGCTTGAAGCAGATCTCTCGGAAAACGGCAGAATGCAGGCACAGCTTCTTGCTGATTACATTGCAAAACACAAAGATGAACTTAAGATTGAAGCTATATACACATCTCCTCTTAGAAGAGCAAGAGAAACAGCGCTTCCAATTGAAAAGGCATTAGGGCTTGAGGCAACAGTCGAATATGACCTGCACGAAGTCAACTTCGGAGAAAAAGATGGCACAGACTGGGATGATCCGGAATTCAAGGCATTCAAAGCTGAGCCTTTCAAACGTTTTCCTGGAGGAGAATCTGCCTCAGATGCAGTACAAAGAAGCTACAACCTCCTCGATGGGCTTAGACGCAAGCATAGCGGGAATATCCTTCTTGTAGCACACGCTACGATAATAAGGATCATGGACACATATTTTCATAGCCGCACAATGGAAGAATACAAAGCATTCCGTCCTGCCAACTGTCAAATGATCGAATATGAGACAACACAACTCAAATAAGCAATTGGCTTAAACATCATCTGGAGAAAAAAAGAGGATAATCGACAGGCGGTAAATCTTCCCTCAATAAGCCCCGACACTTCGGGCCAAGGGAGGTGATATCTGATGCGTGATTACGAAATCATAATGATCGTGCTTACGGTCATTGGTCTCCTGATTGCTGTAGTAAGATAAACCGCCCTTATAGCTTTTCGCAGAAGCTGGGCGGTTTTCGCTCTTAAAAACTTCTTGGGAAGCTTGCCTTCTATCGGCAGTGCCCTTTCTATAACAATTCTCATAATCCATGCATAAATAGTCAAGGAAAACCGCACCTGTTTCCAGATTTCGCCTATATTCTACATCTTGCAGAAGATGGAAACTGCACAGGCTTTGTTCTGCAAACTCGCTTAGAAAAGCTATCAAGGATTAATCAACTTAAGCATGAACCAGTTTCAGTAATTAAGGATAATCACTTCATCGGATTCTGCATCTCTGTCCTTGATATGATAATTCGAGTTTGAATAATCCCGCTTTACATGTATCACCCGATACTCTGGATGCTTTTCCAGCCAGGAAATGAGGAATGTATTCTCTCTGCCACGGCTTCTAAGAGTATTTGACAGTGCAAACCTGATGCCACGTGCTGTCAGATTCTCCAGAATCTCATGGAGCGAAGTCTCATCATTCTCTGTCCAGCCCTTCCTCTCATTGTACGTTGCTGTCGTTACAAGATAAGGAGGATCCGCATAGACAAATGAACCGGATGGAATCTGGACTGTGCGGAAATCTGCATCCAGGAAGACCGCATCAAGCTCTTTAATCCTATCAATGAAGATGGATAGCTTCTCTTGCATACGGCTGTTGAAGTCCCTCTTTCCAACGGGGAGATTGAAGGCTCCGTCATCATTGAATCTGATCTGATTATTGAAGCCATATATGATAAGCACATAGAGCATGACAGCCCTCATATGCTCATCGAAAGAGCGTGAATTATAGTCCTCTCTGAGCTTATTGTATGCAGCTTTGTTCACATCCCCCAACCCTTTCGATGAATCTGCATGATAATATCCATATCCATGCACATCGCTTTGAGAAAGGCCATATGATTTTATCACCTGCTTGATATCCTCAATGAAGCGATCCTTATCTGAACGCCTCATCTCTCTCAGGAGCGCTATAAGCCTAGCATCAGAATCATTGAAGATAACGCGGCGGCAAGGGGCATTCACGCCTACAGTACAACCACCTGCAAAGAGATCCACAAATGTATCTATCTCAGGCGGAAACGCATCGAGCAAATCTGTGATGATTCTGCCTTTGCCTCCTATATAATTCAATGGCGACTGTATGTAGCTTGTTTTTCTTGTTCTCTTCTGTCTGACGGCACAGAGGAAAACACGCTCCTCATTGTCTTCTATATGGCTTTTACCCGCTGAAAATGCCCTGTGCTGGGTTGAGTAGACAGAGACCTCGCCTTTCTCTGAAAGCACTGAAAGTATAGTCTCATCCGAGATTTTCGCATTGGAACGGCTGTCACCTTTATCGTGCATATTATTGTAGGAAAGGAGAATGTATTTAGCATCGATTGACGCAATAAGAGCCCGGAAAGCATCTTCAGCTTTAGATGTAGAATAGAGGCTCTTTATACATTTCCTGTCCATCTTCCCAGCCTTTCCTTTTACATCTGGCTTCTCCCATCTCGCGACATTCTCAAGCAGGTGGTAGGCATCTGAATACTGGCGTGAGTTGTAAGGAGGATCGATATAGACAACATCCGCCTTGATACGTTTAACAAGCGCATTCGCATCAGCGCAGAATATCTCATTGCTGCAATTATTTGTCTCATCCGCATCCAGCATCCGCATACATAGCACAGCGCTGAGATCCGCCCCTTCCCTATATGCATCATAATGGCCACATGTCGCGGCAATCCTGTCCATGGCATAGAGAAGCGATACGATGAGAACAGCCCGCTCCCTGGCATTGAGCTCCCCTGTACGGAATCTGCGTTCTATATCCTCTCTGACAGCCCCTATCTTCCTGCAATTCTCACGAGAGAAATACGTGTCAGAGAAGTTATCGGACATATAGTTCTCTTCATCGGCAGCCATGCTGTTGTATTCATCTATCAAGCGCTCAAGCTTAGACTTGTCAAAGCTCTCAGGGGAGAACCAAGCGAGATTAGCCAGATAATTCGAATACAGAAAGTCATTGAGTATAAGCTTCTTGTCTCTGAAAGCATAGGAAACGGAACCGGTGCCGGAGAAGATATCAGCAAAGGAATCAAACGGCTGACAATGTTCATCCGCTATCTCCCTGATGAATCTCGTAATCCGGAATTTATTGCCAAGATATCTTCGGTTATTGATGGAGAAAAGCTTTCTATCCTCTCTCTTCTCTGCACTTCCCTCCTCTTTGCTTTCTTTTGGACCTATTACAGGCCATGAGCCGAACTCATGCTCTTCATAGCCTTTGAGAAGCCTGGCATCTTTCCGGATCTTTATATCGCTCAGCCTAGACAAGGAAGATACGCCATTTTTCTTCTCAGCAAACCAGATCTCATCGCGTCGTAGCATCGATATATCCATCAGTGTGATATCCTGCGAAGAAAAGAGAAAAGCAGCGCCATTCCTGTTGTATTTTCTATCCGTGAAAAGAGAGAGAATGAACCTGTGCAAAGCAGGATGGAGAGAAGGAAGGAAATCATCACAGACGAGCATCTTTCCCCCATCAATGGCAGAAAAGAAGGATGGAAGGAATGCATACAGAGAAGCTAAGCCAGAACTCATCTCTTTCCTTGAAAGCTCAGCCTCCTCGAACCCCATGCACAGAAGCATGGCTTTTACTCTGCTATCGCAAGGAAGAGAAAGATTCACATCAGCAGAGGGGAAGATCAAGCACTCCGAAAGCCCTCTATATGCTTCGCTTATGACAGGGTTATCGGGATGTTCTGACATCATAACAGTCAAAAGAGGAACACACAGAGGCACATCACCGGCTCCTATCGATTTCACCTGCCCATGATAACTCACCTCATTCTCAGTCCTGTTAAAGAGCAGAGAGGAACGCTTTTCACCAGAGAGCTTTTCAAGTCTTTCTTTCGCTATCTCATCCCCTGAAATGGAAATCATGTATCTATAGACATTGCCAGCTGAAGAATATTCAAGCGTGAATGTACTCCCGTTCTGTTCTCTTAGCGATAGCGGGATTGAAGCAGAGAGCAATGGCAGCGAGATAAATTCTACCACGCCTTTCAACGCTTCCAGCAAACTGCTCTTGCCGCTGCTGTTGGGGCCAAAAAGCGCAGTAACAGGCAGATACCCCCCATCATTAAGCGTTTCCTGGTTCTCTGTAAGCTGTGAACTTCTGAAAGAGATTGTGACAGGCTCTTTGAACGAACGAAAACCAGCGAGAGAAAAACTGTAAAGCATGTGGCCTCCAAAGCTGTATTATGAGAAATTTTCTCACAAAACATGACAATTCACAATGCTTAACCGAAAATTCCATCCAAAAGCATCATCAGTGCAAATCCAAGCGCGGCACCGACAGTCCCCACATTTGAATGATCCCCTTCAGAAGCTTCAGGAATCAGCTCCTCGACGACAACATAGAACATCGCACCTGCTGCAAATGCCAGCAGAAATGGAAGGAGAGAGGACAGCATGGAGACAAAGGCAAATGCTGCAATCGCTCCAACAGGCTCTACGATACCTGAGACTGTTCCTTCCAGAAAAGCCCTTCCCCTGCTCTTTCCAGCTTTGTAGAGAGGGAGCGCAACAATCAGGCCTTCAGGGAAATTCTGCAAAGCAATACCAATGGAAAGCGCTAACGCAGATGAGTAGCCTATGCTCTCTCCCGAGGCAGCAGCCGCGGCACCAACAGCCATTCCCTCTGGAATGTTGTGAAGAGTGACAGCCAGCATCAGAAGCATCGATTTCGAGAGTCCTGATGCCTTTCCTTCAGCCTTTTCAGCTGTCACATGAATATGAGGGACGATAGTATCAAGGATTAGAAGGAAAACAATTCCGCAAAGAAAGCCGAAAGCTGCCGTATAATACGAAGAGTCCTCTATCGCTGGCAACAACAGCGACCAGACAGAAGCTGCTATCATCACGCCGCCAGCAAAGCCCGTAATCGCTTTGCCTGTCTTTTCGCCTATTTCCCCGCGGAGCACTGCAACAGCGGCAGATCCTAATACAGTTCCCAAGAATGGAACAATGAAGAGCAATGCAATTGACATAATGCAATCGTATCACAACCAGCAGCATCAAATCTTCTCCCCGGACTGTTTTTGCATTGTTGCAATCGGAATGCGATGTTAGAATCCTCTGGATTGATTATGAAATATGCATTGATAGACATAGGTGGTGGCATGAGGGATGCTTTCGGGACAGGCGTCCTCGATTACCTTCTTGACCAGAATATAGAGATTGATACGCTCATTGGCGTCTCTGCAGGGACCTCAAATCTTGCTAACTATATTTCAAGACAGAAAGGCAGAGTGCTCCGTTTCTATACAGAATATTCACAGAGGAAAGAATACATGGGACTCAGGGAGTTCATTCTCCATGGTTCCTATCTGAACATGGAGTATATCTATGAGGAACTCTCATTCCCAGGAAAGGAAGATCCTTTTGATATCGATGCCTATACAAAAGCCGAGAAGGACTTCACTATAGTCGCAACCGACGCAAGAACTGGAGAAGCTGTATACTTCCCAAAGTCTTCAGTCAAACCTTTTTATATGAAGACCATAGAAGCCTCTGGCACAATACCACTGCTTTGCCGTCCCACATTCGTCAACGGCATCCCCTATTTCGATGGTGGGATATCAGAACCGATACCCTGGAGGAAAGCCATAGAGAAAGGATGCGAGAAGCTTATCGTGATCATCACGAAAAGAAAGGATGACTTCCGTTCCCCAGATAAAGACAAGCTGGCTGTAAAACTCCTGTCCAAGCGCTATCCACAGCTTTCAAAAGTCCTTTCTAAAAGAGCGGAGACATACAACAGGGAACTTGAGGAAATACTGCAGATGGAGAGAGAAGGAACAGCACTGATTATAGCCCCAGATGACACATGCGGAGTGACCACGACAAAGCACAACGAGGATGATATCAGAAGGCTTTATCGAAAAGGCTATGAGGCAGCTTCTGAAATAAAAGTTTTTTTGTGAGATAAAAAAAGCTGCAGAGGGAAGCCCAATGCAGCCTATGATCAATGATGAAGCTAATCAGAGCGCCAGAAGCGAGAAGACCAGCGTGAAGAGCGCTACAGTCTCTGTGATACCAATGACGATGAAGTAGTTAGCTGTACCTTTTCCTGTCTCTGAAAGCGCGTCAGCCGCAGCCGCTGCAACCTTTCCCTGGAACCATGCAGAAAGCCCTATTGCAAGACCACCAAGCATACCTACTGACAGACACAGCAAGTATGAAGAAGGATCTGCCTTGGCTGATCTTATGAATGTCATCAGCAGAAAGCCATAGATTGTCTGCGTAAGCGGTGCGCCAGCAAAAGCAACCAGAATGAATGGTGCTGGCTTACCTGCCGCATAGCATTTCTTCCAACCGCCGACGGCGCTCTGTCCAGCGACGCCGGTACCGAAACCAGATCCCAGTGCGGAAAAGCAGAGTGCACATGCCATTCCGAGATAAGCGAGATTTTCCATATCCTCTCCTCAGCTGTTATCTGCAGCTTTATTATCGTTCACCATTTTCTTGAATGGTTCGTAATTGTATCCAGTCCACTCCATACCGAGCGCACCGGAGAATTCCAGAAGATTGAGTCTGACGCCATGGACGACAACAGACAGAATACCCATGACAAGATTCAAGAGATGCCCAATTGCTATCACAGCAATGCCAAGAGGCAGCGTGAATCCTGAAAGCAGCCCTTCAGCCATGCCATTGAATGACTGTGCAATAGCCAATGAAGCCATACCTACTGCAAAGAGCCTTATGTAGCTCATGATGTTCGAAAAGCATGAGATAGTATCCAGGAAGGTAGTAAAGAAGCCTCCCAGACTAGCTTTAAGACCATCAGAGAATTTAATGCCAGGACCTTGGGCTGAGAAGCAGCACACAAGCACAAAGCCTAGTGCGATACCACCTATGATGATACCAAATGGCACTGCCTCACCGATTACAAGATAAAGAGCCATCATGTAGAGCATGACGACATCTATGAACCATCCAGCTTCAGCAACAAGTGAAAGATCCCTTTCCTTGGCTTTCCTGATGATATTCATCACTCTTGCGAGCCCAAGCTGGACAGCGCCGAGAATGAAGCAGAATTTCATCAGCATGTTCTGAGCCCAGGTAGCATCTACTCCAACAGCATCTGGGAAGTTCGTTATAGCAGGCACAATGAAATTCTTCAGGAACGGCAGATGCTCAAGGACAGCTTCAGAACCGAACCATGTACCTGTCAAAGCACCCCAGATTATCGTGACGACAGACAGTACATATAGCAGTATGTTGATATCCGAAGGCTTCTTGCTCTTTACATGCATGAAGATTGCGACAAGCAAGAAGACAATGCCGTAGCCGCCATCGCCTATGATCATCGCAAAAAAGAGCGAGAAGAAGACTAAAAAGAGCGATGAGATATCATACTCCCTATAGCCTGGAACAGTACCAAGAATATCAAAAATCGGTTTGACGATCCTTGTCACTCTCGTATATCTCACCAATGTCGGCGGATTATCCTCATCGCCAGGATCTGATATCATATAAGCAAATGATTCTGATTCGGCAAATGAGCGGAACTTCTTCTCATCCTTTGCCGGCACATAGCCAGAAAGGTATATGACATCGGAGCCACCGACTGTAGCGCTGACACGCTCGAATGTGATTTTCTCATCCCAGACTTTGAGAATAGCCTCATATGATGGGATATATCTAGCACCAAGCGTTATTGTCTTTGAAAGCTCAGCAAGTTCTGCTCTGTCTGCCAAGAGCGCAGCATCAAGCTCTGCCAGGCTCCTTTCAGGAATCTTATACTCCTGACAGGAAATGCCTTCTGGCATAGGAGTGTAGAGAAGCGCGACAGCCCTGCCCTTTCCACTCCAGCGGAGAGGTACGAATCTGACGCGATCATCGCTTCTGAGAATCTCTTCCTCCTTCTTCCCGACAGAGTAGATGTAGACAGGTATGCCTTCATCTCTCAATGCTTTTATATCATCAGGATTGAACTCACCGAATGGAGCTATGCGCTCTCTTTCATTCTGCAGCGCTATAACCTCATCTTTCAGCTCAGCCTCTCTCCCGATTGCTTTCACAAGGGAAGCATGGACACTCTCAAATTCAGATCCGCTTATAGAGATGCGATCTTTATCTGATTTATCCATTCTCTCCTTAAGAGTCTGCAGCACTTTCGCATATGCACTCTTTTCGCTTTCAAGACTATCAGCAGAAGGAGAGCTATGTACCATGTCAGTGATGTGCATCACACCATTCTCCCTCAGCGAAAGAAGAAGCTTCTTTCTGCTTGACGAGGAAGCAAGTATGACGACTTTCTTCATTTTCTCTATCATCAGCCCACCTTCACCAGTTTCTTCTTGGCAATCTTGCCCCTGACGACAGCAGACGTCTGCTGATCCTGGAGATAGATGCCAATCATCCTTATATTCTCCTTCGTCTCAGGTATCTTTACCTTCTCGAAGAGATTGACGCGCTGCGTTGTCGTTCTCAGCTCAGCAGAAAGGAGCTCAATCCTCTCTTCAAGCGTAGCAATCAACGCATCATATTCTGCAATAGACTTCAGCCCATCAAGCGCTTTATCGACCCAGAGCGGATAGTATGAGAGATCATACTCAACGCGTTTGAACAGAAGCTCCTTGAAGACAGGGACCTCCACCCCCGCGATATTCCCCCTATCTTTCTCGATTCTATCAATCTGGACGAGTGTTGAGATGGAAGCATCTGGAGGAAAGGATGCGTTACCACCGTAGACTGCAATCCAGCCTGACAGTGCATCAACAGCTTTCCGCTGCTCCTCTTTCAACTTCTCTATCTCGCGCTGCGATTCCCTGATCACAGTCTGGAGCTGCTGCTGCTTAAGCTGAAGCGTTGGCAGATAACGCTGATACTGCCTCAGCGCATCTTTCTGCTTTTTCTGCTCATTTTTCGTCAGCTTTACAGCCATCACTTCTCCTTCGGCCAGTACTCTTCAATCAGCTCTGTCCTCAGCCCTGTCTCATTGGGCTCAAAGCATTCTGAAAGAATCTTCCAGCCTTCATCGAGAGCTTCCTCTAGAGGGATATTAACGGAAAGGTCCATCAGTCTTGCTTCGAAAAGCGCACCATATTTCAAAAGTTTCTCATCCCAGTCCGACATCATGAAGCCCATTGAGCGCTTTTCCAGAGAGTCTTTGTAAGCAGCATAGAGCTTGATCATAGCATCCATCAATGAGCGATGATCAGAACGAGTGCTCTTGTTGACATTCTGCTTAAGTCTCGAAAGCGAGCCAAATGGTTCAATACGTCCATTGCGAAGATAATACTGCCCTTCTGTGATGTAACCAGTGTTATCTGGAACAGGGTGAGTGACATCATCACCTGGCATTGTCGTTACACCAAGAATAGTGACAGAACCAGCTCCTTCGAAGCTGACAGCCTTCTCATAGCGGGATGCGAGAGTTGAGTAGAGATCTCCAGGATAGCCTCTGTTTGATGGAACCTGGTCCATCGTGATTGCCATCTCTTTCTCGGCATCGCAGAAGTTTGTCATATCAGTGAGAAGCACAAGTACTTTCTTTCCCTGCAATGCAAAGCGCTCCGCGACAGCCAGTGAGAGGTCCGGGACGAGCGTGCACTCTACAGTCGGATCGGAAGCTGTATGGATGAACATGATAGTTCTCGACATAGCACCCGATGCTTCCAGCTGGTTGCGGAAGAAGAGATAGTCATCATACTTCAAGCCCATACCGCCAAGAACGATGATATCGACATCAGCTTGCATAGCAATCCTTGCGAGAAGCTCGTTATAAGGTTCACCAGAGATGGAGAAGATAGGAAGCTTCTGCGACTCTACAAGCGTATTGAAGACATCAATCATCGGGATTCCGGTACGGATCATCTTGTCTGGAGTGATTCTCTTCGACGGATTTACCGAAGGACCACCGATATCAATCATGTTCTCTGTCAGCTCCGGACCATTGTCACGAGGTTTTCCGGCACCATCGAAGATGCGCCCTAGAAGATCATCAGAGAAGCTTACACGCATCGGAACACCGAGAAAGCGTACACTGTCACCTGTCGAAACACCCTGGCCTCCCTTGAAGACCTGCAGCGAGACTTTATCGCCATCTAGCTTGATGACGTTAGCATACCCTTTTCCCTCTCTGGTGGTGATCTCCGCCAGGTCCTGGTTCCTCACCCCTTCAGCGCGTACAGTGATGACGTTGCCGACAATCGATTCTATCTTCGTATAGACTTTCTGCATTTACTTCCTCCTCTCCTGATAGAACGAGACAACAGCCTGCTTTCTCTCATCAAATGCACTATCGCTTTCGGCTGTGCTGTTCCAGTCTAGGAAGCGCTGCCTCAGCTCGTTGAAGAATGCTCTGACATCCTTCTTGTCAGCAAGATTGAAACTTGATGTGAGTATGTCATAGAGAATTGAGAATGCAAGGCGCTGCCTATCGACAGAGACCATCGCATCAACAGGGTCGAAGGAGTTCTGCTGCAAATAGACTGAGTCGATGAACTCGCCTTTCTGGTAGACGATATAATCCTCAAGGCTTGTTCCCTCCTCGCCTACAACTTTCATCATCTGCGACACTTCATTGCTTCTTCGGAGGAAGGAATAAGCTTCATCGACTTTTTCTTTCTCTATGATTCCATTGTATTTTGACCAGGAATCAAGAGAGTCGATAGCTGGATACTTTCTAGCATCCGAACGCTCTCTCGAAAGACCATGGAAAGCTCCTACGACTTTCAGCGTTGCCTGCGTCACAGGCTCTTCAAAGTTTCCGCCAGCCGGGGAGACTGTACCGCCGATCGTGACAGAGCCAAAACTGCCATCTGCAAGCCTTACTTTACCAGCTCTCTCATAGAATCCAGCAATACGTGACTCAAGATATGCGGGGAACGCTTCATCGCCAGGAATCTCCTCCAAGCGTCCAGACATCTCTCTCATAGCCTGAGCCCATCTGGAAGTTGAGTCAGCAAGAAGCAGGACATCAAGGCCCATGTTCCTGTAGTACTCAGCCATTGTCACAGCTGTATAAACACTAGCCTCTCTAGCTGCAACAGGCATCGAAGACGTATTGCAGATGATGATGGTCCTCTCCATCAAGCTTCTGCCAGTCTTTGGGTCTGTCAGCTCAGGGAACTCTTTGAGGACTTCGACAACCTCTCCAGCACGTTCTCCGCAAGCTGCGATGATTACAATATCGACATCAGCATTTTTAGACGTAAGGTGCTGAAGAACAGTCTTGCCGGCACCAAATGGACCCGGAGTGCAATATGTACCACCTTTCGCGACAGGAAGGAATGTATCGATTACTCTGATTTTAGTAACCATAGGCTCATCAGGGAGCACTCTTTCCTCATAACCACCAATAGCGACCTTCACAGGCTGAGTTATGATCATCGAAAGCTCTTTCGTATTGCCATGCTCATCTTCAATCACGCAGACTGTCTCATGGGATCTGTGCATTCCAGCATTTGCAATTGACTTGACTGTCCAATCACCTTGAAGCGTGAAAGGCACTGTGATCCGATGTGTAAAGAGACCTTCGGGAACAGTTCCGAAATAATCACCAGCGGAAAGCCTATCTCCAACTTTCTTCAAAGGTGTGAAATCCCATTCCTTATCTGGAAGAGGCTCTACATAAACACCGCGCTCTAGGAAGAATCCACACTTCTCAGCCAGTTCAGGAAGCGGATTCTGCAAGCCATCAAAAACCTGTGTAAGAAGTCCGGGGCCAAGCTCAACACTGAGCATCTCGCCCGTGAAATCCACTTCATCGCCGACTTTGATGCCACCAGTCATCTCATAGACCTGCATACTGGCTATTCCGTCAGTGATTCTGATGATTTCACTCTTGAGTCTTGTATCTCCGACGGAGATATACCCGACTTCATTCTTTATAACCTGGCCATCAAAAGCCACATTGACCATGTTGCCATTGACGCCCGTTACATGTCCTTTCGATACTGACATACCGACTCCTTACCTCTTTATTTTCCCTTCTATATCGCTATAAAGCTTGTCAAATTCAGCCCTTCCCTTCTCTCTATCGAACGCATTGGAACGCTCAAGAATCTGCAGCTTCAGTGCGTAAATCATCAGCTGAGAGGAAGAGAACGGCGAACCAGTCTCTCTGGAGGAGAGGAAATCGAAGCAGAGCGAGAGCATTGCCCGTTCTCCCTCTAGAGGATTCATATCTACTATCTCATGCGCTTTTGCATCCATTTCCTTGTCGCTTCCGCATTCCCATCCAGAGAATCCAAGCCTTTCCGCTCTTGCTTTGTTCACAGCTCTCTGAAGCCTGGTCGTAAAGCTTTGCCAATCACGGACAATAGGAAGAGATGCCTTCTCCTCTGAAGGAGAGAAGACTGCCAATTGCAGATCTTTATAATCCCTCGGAGAGAGATGCTCAGCGGCCTGCGACATAAAAGCCTTATAGCTCATAGGCACAGCTCTATCCATCCTGAGCATTGGAAGTGAAGCTGCAAAGTAATAGTACTCTGACATTAACCGAGAATCTCCTTGATTGATGAGGAAAGATATGGCATCAGAAGCTTTGTGCACTCATCATCGGAAATATCGATATAAGCTGAACCATCTTTCTCAACGACTCTGAAGCCTGAATGCAATGATGTGGACTCTTTTACTTCCAGTCCTTCTTTTATCAGAAGGGCGAACTTCTCCGAAAGAGAACTTCTGAGAGCCTGCATATCCTCTTTTGCAATTTCAACAGCTTTGCCGGAAACATCGTCAGAAAGCACTGTCTCTATCATTGAATAGAGTTCAGGTCCCTTCATCACGCCAGCGATTGCATCGCGGAGAATGGATGAATACATTGCTTCGATGCTCTTCTTCACAGAAAGAGAGAGATCGCGTGCAGCCTGTTTCAGCGTTGCCTCTCCAGATGACTTTGCAAGCGCAGCATCACTTTGTGCCTTTGCAATGATCTCGTCCCTTTTCTTCTCTGCGGAGACTACAATCTCCTCAGCTTCTTTCCTGGCATCTTCGACAATCTTGGCGCTTTCGGCTTTAGCTGTCTCAATGCCCTCCTTTCTGATGGAGTCAATTAGATCCTGAATCTGCTGTTCCATGACTATTCCTTTGAAAAACCATTATTCAGTTTACCCTACTATTATCAGTAAAGCAAACAAGGATTGTGTTTAATGCATGATTTCCATATGATTAAATTGTGGACATTGAAGATATTTTCTCACGACCGGAAGCTGTGAGAGGAATAATAGCGATAAAAAACCTGAAAAATAACCGAATCTATCTTGAGAAGACAGAAGATGCCATCGCATCTTTCAAAAAAGAGAGATTCAACCTCGATTTATCGATGCATCCTGCGCGTGAGCTGCAAGAGGAATACACAGCTCTGGGCCTTGAGCTTTTCACTATCGAGCTGGAGAGAGAAGCGAACCAGGACGAGGATCTCGATTCGCTTCTCCAAGAGTGCAAAGACTATTACATAGCAAAAGGATGCAAGCTTTACTGCTGAGCTTTGTCTTTAGCAATCAGCTTCCTGATAGCCTCAACAGCCACATCAATCGCTACGCCTGTATCATGGACAATAGGATTATCCATACCAGCTTTCTCCCGCTCCTGATTGCCAACAACCAAGAAGACGGATCCAGCTCTGGCACCTAAGCGGGCTGCGACGGTAAAGAGCGCAGCGCTCTCCATCTCGGATGCGAGCACTCCCAGCCTCTTCCAGGCTTCCCATTTGTTGATAAGCTCATAGCTTACAGGCATCTCGCCAGGATCATGCTGGCCATAGAATGAATCCTTGCATTGGACAACTCCGAGATGGGCATGTTTACCCATGGAGACAGCAGAATCATATAAAGCTGCAGTGACGAAGAAATCAGAGACTGCAGGAAATTCAATCGGAGCGTACTCGCGGCTTGTCCCCTCCATCCTTACGGCTCCAGTTGCAATGACAACATCGCCACCAATCACAGGAAGAGCTATGCCGCCACAGGTGCCTACTCTTATGAAAGTATCTGAACCGCATTTGTAGAGCTCTTCCATAGCAATCGATGCGGAAGGACCTCCAATGCCTGTGGATGTGACAGACACTTTAACACCATCAAGCGTGCCTGTATAAGTCAGGAATTCACGGTTATCAGCGACGAGACGGGCATCATCAAGTCTTGAAGCAATGATTGGCACTCTCTTAGGATCGCCTGGAAGAATCACATAGCGTCCTGTATCACCTTTCTTTGTATGAATATGATACTGAATTCCTGTTCCATCTGTATAATCAGTCATAAGCCCTCCGAGAAAATCGTGTCTGCTCCCTTATAACAAAGACTCGCTATAGCCGAAGATCACAGAGTCTTTTGGACTACAGCTGACGCCCAAAGCATCTAAGGAAGGACAGTCTGCCTCCCTGTTTATTCACTTTTACCATGCTTTCATTCCATCTGCAAGCAGCGCACGCTTACATCAGCTATCGCAGCTCTCTTCTTCCTGTGAGAGTACCCCTAGCAAGGCCATCGACAAAGTGACAGTACCATCTAGGCAAGCCTAGAGGCTTCCATGGAGCATCCATGGGCATTTTCCTCGTTCACTGATGCCTTGCTTCTTAGGTGCATTGCTGCACGGTCGTCCACATTGGGCATCTCCGGAGGCTTAACTTCGCCAGCGTCCCTGCTAGAGCCTTCAGGCCAAAGGATTCAAGATTCAGAGCCGCATTCCAGTCCCGATCATGCCTGGTATGGCACACGGGGCATTCCCACTCCCTGTCACGGAGCGTGAGGCCTTCATTGTGCCAGCCGCAGTTATGGCAAGTCCTTGATGAAGCAAAGAACCTGTCTGCTGTTATCAGCGTCTTCCCATACCAGAGACATTTGTATCCAAGCTGCCTCCTAATCTCGGAGAATGACGCATCCTGTATGTGCCTCGAGAGATTATGGTTCTTTAACATCCCGGATACATTCAGGTCCTCGATGACTATAGCATCTGCTTGGCTATCGCAGACGATGCTCTTCGTCATCTTATGTATTGCATCCTTCCTGATGTTGGCTATCTTCTCATGAAGCGCTGCTATCTCTGTCTTCAGCTTCTTCCAGTTCTCAGAGCCTTTGCTCTTCTTCGCCAGGAGCTTCTGCTTGCGCTTTAGGCGCTTCCCATAATGCCTCAGCGTTCTTGGATTCTCGTACTCTGTACCGTCCGAGCATACAGCGAGACGCTCAAGGTTGAGGTCGATGCCAAACACCTTCGGCTTATCCGGCACGGTAGGTGCAGGAAGCTCAGCGCCGTCATCGAAGAGGCATGAGGCATATACTGCACCTGATGGGGTCATAGTCACAGTGATGTTCTTGAGCTTTCCTACGGGCTTCCTGTGTATGACGGCATCCACCCAGCCTACGCCCTGTACGTAGACGCGGTTATTGCCAACATCCACCTTTCCCCTCTGCGGGGTCCTGTAGCTCTTCTTCGAGCAGTGCTTTGTCTTGAATCTTGGGTACTTCGCATTCCCCCTGAAGAATGCCTTGAATGCTGAGATCAGATCTGCCGATACGCACTGCAGCGTCTGGGCAGGCGCATCTGAGAGCCATGGGAAAGCCGGCTTGAGGATATGCGCAATGAAATTATTGAGGTCAAATGCCGTATGGCTCTCCCCACGACTCCTATAGGACTTGGAGCAGTATTCCAGAAGGCGGTTCCAGACAAAGCGGCAGCAGCCGATGATGCGTGTCATCATCTGCCTCTCGTCATCTGTTGGATTAAGCCTGTAGCGGTACGCCTTCTGCATGAATATATTATACCGCAGGATATGGGATTCGTATGGCTTTGCTATACGAAATCAGTCAGTTTTCTCCTCATTCAGACACTATGCGAGCATAAGGGGGTATCTGCGGAAATTTTTATATCTTCTCCTTCGCTACCTAAGCTGGATTCTCAGGTTAACTTATTAACTATGCATTTACTTTGCGAATGAACAAACAATCAGGGCATAATCTTGGGTATCTTGTGAATTCACTATTTCGGTTATAAGATTATTCAGTAAATGGAGGATTTGGTATGACGAGATTTGTTCGTGGATTATTTTTGCTGTTGCTTTGTGCTTCCTTGTTATTTTCATGTGCACCTGCTCCTAATCATAGCGGCAGCGTCTCTCTTATAAATACAATGTCTGTTACTGGCAATGAAGCGATAAAACTTACCAATCTCAAAGCCGGTGAGCTTTATATGCTTTATACGAATCCTGACAATGTACGTGGATCATCAGGCGTCATGCGTACAGCCAACCCTTCGTCAATAGGCAGTAATTCATATGTATTCGTTGTTCCAGAAGGAACCAGGGAGCTTGAACTTGATCCAGCTGAGCTTGGACTTTCAGATGGTGGGGAAATCAGAATATGTGAAGTGGAGGCTCCTGAGTTCAGTTACGCCGATGCTGCAGAAGGAATGTCTATGGGAGAGGGCATTACAGAGCCAGTCTTTGTTGAAGATGATGGAACTGCCGTCTATGAAGAAATCTATCGTCTGGACATAAGTTCGATACCAAATCCTGAAACGATGATACTCCTTTATACGCATGAAGCTTCGTCTGCTACTGTTAACCACTACTTCGGCTTCATTGATGAGGATGGCAATATAATTTCCGACAGTTCTGTGGAAGCGATTCTGGATCTCAGTTCATATGATTATGTTTATGTTTTCATGCACTTCGATGTAAAAGATTCTGCAACGCCTGCAACTGCAACGTTATATACAGTCTCTCCTGAGATAGTATCCAATGGCGTGGAGATTCGTTCTCCATCTGTGTATCTTCTGGAACCTTCATCTTCCCCGATGTATCTTTTTCTCTCCAAACCTTCTGGAAGTACAATTTCTAATACAGGACTACTTAGAGAATCGGGTGCAAGATATGCTTCTGATGGCAAGAGATTCCCGGATTTCTTCCCAATCCAGGAAACAGCAGAGGCCATTGTAATGAATGTTGATGCACATGAAGGTGCGGTCCTTTTTGATTACGGTTCTGGCTGCAATCTTACAGCAGAGCTTAAAAGAGCTGATGGTTCTATCCCTGTCGAGCGCATGGGAAAAGAAAGCAGAACATTCACAATACCTGAAGGTGTGACTCTCTTCCCGATTAACTTTGATACTCTCTCTGATGTCAAAGTAAGCTACAATTCTGACTCCTCTGATGCCGGAACACTGTTCCTTCGCTCTGGGCATGCCAATGAATATGGCTATTCAATTAGAAGCATACATCCAGGAGAAACAGCTGATGTAGAAGCACATCATACACTTGAGAGTGGCTTCATAGTACGCCATGGCGAGAATCTTCCTTCGATTGATGTCACTGTGTCAATCGAATAGAAACTGAAGCAAAAGGAAAGCGCGGAAAGATAGTCTATCCAAGCATCTCTCTACGCATTAGGATATTCATCAAATTCTGGCCGAGGATACTCCATCCGCTTCAGGGTGAAGAGGAATCGGCTTCCTTCTGTCTATAAGTCTTGTATTTACCCGCCAAACAAGCGCAAGATTCCGGTGAATATTCGTTCCATCTGGTTTTCTTATATCGAAGTATCAGGAGTTTCTTCAGTGGATATAGCAGACACTTCCCCATAGCTGGCGCTGTCGAAGAGCCCGATGCCTACCATATAGTTCTCCTCCCTTATTCCGTCCTTGAGAATCGTATCCTTGTGGATCGTCCTGTTATGGCTCCTGAGCTTCCGTATTTAATGCCATTCCCCATTTGAGGACACTTCAGGATGACCTGCGATGCATCTGGCATCGATGTGGCGCGATTTCTCAAGCTTATGGGTAATCCCTGCAATCTTATAATACGCCCGTTTCCTTGCCATATAGTGCCATGAGTCTTGTAAGAGTATGATGGACATCATGGTCTCCGCCTTGAACTGCAGAGCATTCCTGAGTCCGGCTTTACCGTCCGTTCCCTTATGCATGCCATCGTGGCAGTGGCTGCAGAACGGCATGAGGTTGCTATGACTTTGCCTGCACATTCCTTCAGGTTCCACATCGCGATGGTCACACTTGGTATTCAGCTAGCAGTAAGCACTGCAACTCCCGCAGAGGTCTTTCACCATTCTAGATACGTGACATACATCAGCCACACAATTAAAAAAGTCCTATCCTCTTATCACAGAAGATAGGACTAGAGCGGAAAACGGGACTTGAACCCGCGACATCCACCTTGGCAAGGTGGAGCTCTACCACTGAGCTATTTCCGCATATGCCGTATGCCCGCCAAGCTTAGGTTTCGTGCGAGAGGCGGGACTCGAACCCGCACACCGAAGTACTAGTTCCTAAGACTAGCGTGTATACCAGTTTCACCACTCTCGCGGTGCTCTGAGCCGCAAAGGGATCGAACCTTTGACCCACAGATTAAGAGTCTGCTGCTCTACCAGCTGAGCTAGCGGCCCATTCTTTGCGCCCTGTAGGACTCGAACCTACAACCTGCGGATTCGAAGTCCGACGCTCTATCCGTTGAGCTAAGAGCGCTCTTCCTCCATCGGAGGTAGTAGGGTGGAAGAAGGGGATCGAACCCTCGACAAGCAGATCCACAATCTGCCGCTCTACCGCTGAACTACTTCCACCATTAAGCGAAAGCGAGGCGTGCACCTAGCAATTTCAACGTCGACAACTATGTCAGAAATAGAAAAAATTGTCAACACTTTTTCAAGAATATAATCACAAAATTTTTAATTGCTTTTCACGCAAAGAATTATACTTCCTTGAATAATTCAATCACATCGCTCCTTTTAACTTTCTTTGTACTCGTCATAGGCAACGGAGAATAAGAAACAGTAACTTTTGTTATCCTTTTGTGCGAAGCTGCACCTCTATTAACTGTATCGACGATATCATTCATATGTTTTTCTATTACAGCCTTATCATTACCTACGCTATCCATATAAGACTGAGAAGGAACGATGATGATTCTAATACCTTCCTTTTTCAATGCTTTATCGGCCATGTACCCAATAACACAGACTTGATCAATATCGTTATAAAGCTGGAAAGGATCCTCAACTTCTTCAGGGAAAACATTCTTGCCACCTTCAGTGACTATCACATTCTTTGCTCTACCAGTCAGATAAAGATACCCATCATCATCCTGGTGCCCGACATCTCCCGTATTGAGCCAGCCATCGGAAGAAAGAACTTCCCTAGTAGCTTCAGGATTATTGTAATAGCCTTTCATAACCATTGGCCCCTTGATGAATATCACGCCATTTCCATCACTATCTGGATTTACAATCTTCACCTCTTCTGCAGGAAATCTCTTACCGACAGATTCGACTCTGAAAGCCTCGATAGGATTTACATGTGTAACAGGAGATGCTTCTGTAAGACCATAGCCCTGAACAAAATCGATACCAAGTTCGTTGAACATGCGGAATGTAGAAGCCGGAAGAGGACCTCCACCGCTTATGCAGATCCTAATGTTCTCAAATGAAATCTTCTGTAGCAGTGAACCAAAGAAATTCTTTCCAAAGTTCTTGCCAGTAACATGCTTCACCGCTCCTGAAAGTTTCATCAGACATTTGACAATACCATAAACAATAACACCTTTTTTCTTCACGCCATCCATCAAAGCTGCAATTATTTTATTATAAAGCATTGGAACAGACATGAAGATAGTCACCTTACCTTCCCTCAGCTCCCTGAATATATGGCTCATTGCCAGCTTACGGCCAAATACGACAGCTCCACCAGTACTGAAAGTCAAATACACGACGGCCATCATTGTATAAGAATGGTGCAAAGGCAGAATCGCATAACTTACATCAGTCGGTCTCATATCCAATACCGTATGTATCTGCAAGCAATCAGTGACAAGATTATTATGAGTGAGCATTACACCTTTAGGAATACCAGTTGTACCAGATGTAAAAAGTATCGCAGCGATATCCTCACCGTTACGTACAGGAAAAGGAACTTCAGGCCCATCCATCTCCTCAATCTTACCTAGATTATATTTCTTCAGCCCTAGCCTTCCATCTTTATCAATAGAACCAATCCGTTCATCGGTCAGGAATATACCTTTCACAGATCCGAATGTGATAAAGTGCTCCATCTCCAAGTCTTTGAGCGATGAATCGAGTGGGACAATAATTCCGCCCATCCACAAAACAGCAAAGTATGCAATGACCCAACGGCAAGAGTTATATCCCGAAACTGCTATCTTATCGCCTGGCATAAAGCCATCAGCTACCAGTTTTCTAGCAACTGCTCTAATAACATTCGCAGCCTCTTTATATGTATATTTCTCTTCTGGATCGAATGCCTGAAAACAAAGATTATTGGGAAAGCGCAATTCAGAAATATGAAAAAGCTGTGGCACTGTCGGCCACTCCCCTTCAAATTCCTTTCCTCTATAGTCATCAAGGAAGTTCCAAACTCCTTCCCTGTACCCAACTGTTTTCATTCATATCCCTCCTTACGATGTCATATAGCGTATATATACCACGCTGAGAAAATCAAAAAAAGATGTCCTTGTGTTTTCTTCATGATTGCAATTTCCGTAAATGGCTGTTGTTGAAAATTCTTTTGTTCGTCATAATCCAGAATATGGCATTGGATGAATTCAGAGAATTAGGACTCGGAGAAGAGTCCATCAAAGCATTAGCAGAAAAAGGCTTCGAGGAACCAACTGAAATACAGAAGCGCGCAATTCCGCTTCTTCTTCAAAAAGGCACAGAAATTGTAGGCCAAGCCCAGACAGGAACGGGAAAAACAGCCGCATTCGCACTTCCTATACTTGAAACAGTAAAACCAAATTCGAACAGCGTCGAAGCACTCATACTTGTTCCAACCAGAGAGCTGGCAAGCCAAGTCAGCGAAGAGATCAGCTCACTGCGTGGCAAACGTAAGATTGAAATTGCTGCAATTTATGGTGGAGCCAGTATGGCCCAGCAGCTGAAAAGGCTGAAAAAAGGAATCACGATCGTCGTGGGAACACCTGGTAGAATTCTTGATCATATCAGAAGGGGCTCTCTAGACCTCTCCAATCTGGAATTCCTTGTCCTCGACGAAGCTGACGAGATGCTTGATATGGGCTTTATAGATGACATTGAAGCAGTTCTAAGAGCTGTACCAGACAATAGAAGAATGCTCCTCTTCTCTGCTACAATGCCTCCACAAATCATGAAACTCGCAGAGAGCTTCATGGAACATCCTGAGATAATCCGTACACAGAAGCGTGATACAGCTGCGCTTTCAACCGATCAGATCTACTATGAAGTCAGGGAAGGAGACAAGCTGGAAGCCCTGACAAGAATCATCGATAGAGAACCAGATTTCTATGGTGTCGTCTTCTGCCGTACAAAACTTCAATGCGATGAAATCGGACAGAAGCTGCACGATAGGGGGTACGATGCGGCCTCGCTGCATGGAGACCTCTCACAACGAGAAAGGGAACAGATTCTCAGGAGAATGAAAGAGCATCAACTTTCCATACTCGTCGCAACTGACGTAGCGGCCAGAGGCCTTGACATCCAGGATCTTACACATGTCATCAACTACTCCATTCCACAGGATCCCGAAGTCTATATACATAGAGTCGGACGTACTGGAAGAGCCGGCAAGAACGGTACCGCTATCACATTCATAACCCCATCCGAGTCAAGAAAGTTCGCTTATATACGCAAGGCAGCACGCTCTGAAATCCGTAAAGAAGAAATCCCTGGAGCGGAAGAAGTTATCGCAAGAAAGAAAGAAAGAATCAAGAACGAAATACTCGATGCTTTGGCGATAGAACCTAAAGAAGAATATCTTGAAATCGCTAGAAGCGTATTGTCTGGAAGAGATAGCGAAGAGGCTTTTGCTTCCCTTCTCTCTTCAATCTACAAGAACGAATTAGATGCTTCACGCTACCATGAGATAACCTCAATCACATCTTACAGGGAAAGAGAAAAGAGCAGGCGGGAAAAGAGAGATGAAGCCAGAAACAGAGGACGCTATGATAAAGTCAAAGCACCATCTCTCGATGATAAAGGAACTACAAGACTATTCATTGCCAGGGGCAGAAAGGATGGCCTGACGAAATCCATGCTGATCAATATCATCATGGATCAGGCAGGTGTTAAAGATGAAGATATAATGGATGTGGAAATAAACGACACATCATCATTCATCTCAGCACCTTTCTCTGTGGCTGAGACAATTCTCAAAGCATACTCAGAGCGAACAATGAAGGGCAAGCCAATCGTCATGAAAGCAAAACCGGAAAGCGGTTCTCGAGAAACGCGTAAAAAAGCCGCGGGAAGAAGAGAAGCATTCATGGGCAAAGGCAAGCGCAGAAAGAAGTGGGAAGATGATTATCAGCCATATGGCCGCGATACGACAGATGGCAACGATGGCAGATATACATTCCCTGACAGGAAAAGAAAGAAGAAAAGAAAATAATCAGATATGAAGATGATCATCATATCTTTCAGAGAGAAGGCGGTGCATGAAGCCGTCTTCTTTTTTCAGCATCTTTGAACCTCTTGTAATCTTGCACAATGACAGTTTTCTGGCCTCAGCAATCTCTCTCTGAGGCTTTCCTTTATACAGATCATCCATCAGAAGCCATCTTGTAATAAGATCCTTGACTTCAGATGCTGTAAAAAGATCATCGAAAAGAGCTCTCATCTCCTCTTCTTCTGTAGTGGAACAGAATACATTGATAATATCCTGAAAAGCGCTCTGCTCTTCTTTTGCCATTTCCTCAGTTGTGTTGCTTTTCTTTGATCTACTCATACTTAAGTAAGGTACAGGGCAAAGAGCTGGAGGTCAAGAAATAATCAGAAAGCAGGGGAGAAGAGACGGAGGAAATACCTTATGAATCTTCGTATAGGACCATGCACTGTCACAGAAGCTTCGTCGACAGCAGCTGAAAGCTCGAATGTCTTCTCAAAGTCCTCCTTCACAGAATTTATGACAGAGGAAGATAAAAAGAGAACAGAAAGCTCGAAGTGCAAATAGAAGGAACGGTAATCAATATTAGTCGTTCCAACCACAGCAGCCTCATCATCTGCAATGAATGTCTTGGAGTGCATAAATCCTGGCATGTATTCATAAATCTTCACACCAGCTTTCAGCAGCGGTATATAGTTTGAACGCGAAACTTCAAAAACTGTCTTCTTGTCTGGAATATGAGGTGTGATGATCCTCACATCCACTCCCGATTCTGCAGCAATCTTCAAAGCTCCCATCATCTGGTCATCTGGTACAAGATACGGCGTTGTTATCCAGACATAACGTTTTGCATTGGCAATTATCTGGATATAAACATCCTCTGCGGTACATCTATCATCAAACGGATTATCTCCAAATGGCTGTATAAAGCCATCGGAGGAAGCAGAGGCAGTAGGGACAAAGCTCGCGAGGTTATCATTGCTATCCCACACTCCTGTCCACATCTCCAGAAACATATATGTGAAATTCCATACAGCTGCACCCTTGAATTTCACAGCATTATCCTTCCAGTAGCCAAACCTGATCTCATCATTGGCATACTCATCAGCCAGATTGAGACCACCTGTATAACAGACATTGCCATCAATGTCGAAAATCTTCCTATGATCCCTGAAGTTAAGACGCGGATTTATATGCAACTTCACACGATTGAAAGCAACAGCTTTGATTCCATAGCTACAAAGCGTGTGGTCATATCGGTTGGGAACTGAGTTGATAGACCCCATATCATCATAGATAAGACGCACATCCACTCCTTCTTCAACCTTCTTCTTCAGCTCTTCAAGGATTCTGGACCACCATTTTCCTTCTCCGATTATAAAATACTCTATGAAGATAAATCTCTCAGCTTTTCTTATCTCTGAAAGCACATCCAGAAAGAATTCCTCATTGTAATAAAAATACGTGCACTCGGTATTTCCCCAGGCCGGCAATCCTGTTGTATTCTTTATGTAGCGAGATATATGGCTATACCCAGGCTCAGCGGAATCAAGCACTTTGTCAGCGCTTCTTTCGGGAAAGGATGACTCATCAGGCAGAGACTTCAAGAATTTCTGCATCTTCTTTCTTGAGAAATATCCCGGTTTTTTGTTTGCCATAAGTACGTAAAGCACACCACCAAATACAGGGATTATTCCAATCAGGAACATCCATACCAATTTATAGGCAGGCTTTTCCGATCTGGTAAAGACAGCGAAAAGCGAGATTATCGAGAGCATATAGAATGCAATGAAGAAACCCTTCTCATAGCTTGCCCAAAGCACTATATAAAGCAAAAACAGAAACTGTACAGCAATGAAAACAGCGAACCAGAACAAACGCCGAGTCAGAATGGAAAGTATCTTACGCATTGCTATCTCTTAATGAAAATTCACATCCGCACCACTGCTGTCTATACAGTCCAAGTTCTTTTGAAAGAACAATTGAACGATTGAAGCCATCTTTCTTCTTGAAGTCGATTTCCACGAAACCTGGGAAGTTATCACCTTCTGCGAAAATCTTCTTGCTGGACTTGAACCGTGAAACTGTCAGTGTCGTAGTGAACTCTTCGATTCCCAGTTCCTTCGCTTTACGATAAGCCCGTTCCAGATTGAAATGGAAGCAGATTGAACATCTCTCTCCATGTTCTTTATCACTCTCATGCCCCTTTACAGCCTCCAGCCACTCCTGATGATCCCAGCTATCAAGGATAACCGGAAGCGAGTAATGGGAAGCTACTATCAAAAGATTCTCATATCGTTTGATGAATTCCTCATGAGGGAATATATTGCTGTCAGAAAAGAACAGCACAACCTCATATCCTTCTGCTAGAAGTCTTTCGATAGACGCTGTTGAGCACGGTCCACAACAGACATGGAGCAATATCCTCTTTCCCATAAACAATGAGGATGCTAGCATAACGGTAAAGCTATCGCAACAAGGAAGGTTTATTATAAAATGAAAGGGAAATATAGATACGTACCTGGAACAATACTGCTTTGTCTCGCTCTTATCGGATTCATCACTGAGCAAATTCCTGGCTGGATGTCATTTCTTCTGCTAATCGCTTCCTGTATCCAGATGATTTATGCTAGCCGTGGTACAGGCATCTATAACAAAGCAATTAAGCTAATCAACAAAGGCAACATGACAGAAGGCGTCGCACTGATGAAAAAAGCCCTTATTGCGGGACTTTCAGATTCTGATGCCGTAGTCGCTGCAGCGTTAGTATTGCAAAATGATGATGCTGAGCTGGCAAAAGAGACTCTGGAAAGACTGACAAAAGCTTCCGATGGGAAAATCGCGGGAAGCGCGCTCGCATACCTCTCCATGTACTATTGGATGCAACAGGATTACAGCCAAGCTATAGCTCTATGTGAGAAAGCAAAAGCAAACGGCTACTCTTCAAGGAATCTGCAAGTAAACCTTCTCACCTATTACCTAGCAGCAGGCAAGACAAAAGAATTCTCCGCTCTTGTCGATGAGATTGGAACCAGTGGTGCCTCATCCCCTGCTATCGTAGATTTCATCGCTGTACGTGAAATGCTTCGTGGAGGCTGGCTACAAGCTGGCACATATCTCCAAGCGTTATGCAATGAAGCAACTCCTGCTTTTCCAGATCCCTATGTGCATTTTGCACAAGTCTATCTGCACTATGGTGACTTAGAGAAAGCCAGAGAAGCGTTGAAAAAAGCAGAAATCAAGGAATACGCAAAATACTCTGTCTACAAAAGAGAGATGGTCTCCGAAATGCTTAGGATCATATCAGATTCAAAGGAATGTGTACCATTCACACAGGCTGCTAACAGAGACAACAAAGCTATAGTGAAGATTGCAAATGGACAGATTCCAGCATATACCCCAAGCGAGGAAGAATTCCTGCTCCCAGTCATTCCAGGATACCCCGCTGAGCCCGATTTCTCCGCTACTCTAAAACAAGAGGAGTCCCTGGACGATGAAAGAGAAATCTCAACAGACCTTACAGCGTCAGATGAGGAATGGCTGAAAAAGCATCATGAGTGAAACTTCAGCGTAAATAGGAATGAAGACACGAAGCTATTAGCCAGCGAATCATATCCCAATCTTATTCTCAGCGGAAGCTTTGTCAGACCAAGCATTGAGATTGCGATCTGGGCTTCAGCTCCCGTTGAGAACGATACAGCAGCATCGTGGAAGAGCACATCGCAATACAAAGAGACTTCCATATCTTCGAATAGAAGGAACTCGCTTGCTGTCGGCGTCTGTGGAAAATCATAGCCAATGCTGAAACTGAGAATGGTATTATGGTAATCGGATAGACGGGCATATCCACTGCCTGTCCCCAATGCTGTGCTAGTATATCCATCGGACAGGAAGAGCGGAACATCACCTTTTCCATCAATAGCTATACGGGAAAAAACACCAAGATCGGCAAACCACTGTGTTGCTACAGGTACTCTGAAACGTGTAGAAGCGGATAGCTCAAGATAATTATGCATTGACCAGAAAGCAGTATCATCGGAAGTAAGAAGATAGCCCAGTGTCGCATAGATATCAAAATACCAGATAGAGTATGAACCATCAGCTACAAGCGAGAATGTCATAGCCGTATTGTTCTGGGCAAATCCAGTACTAAGCTCTAAAGCTTGCTTGAGCCTGAGATCATACAAATCCCTACTATGCATTATGACCCAGTCAAATCCCTGCCTAAGATAGACATTCGGAATGTACCAAGGGTCATGGCAAAGTGTTACTGACATATCAAGAGTCAGGCGAAGCATATCCAGTGGATAGTACCTGAAGAAACCACCTACAAGTGGATAAGCCGCTGCGACAGCATGTGTAGAGAGATCGAAAGCAACTCCAACGTCAGCACCCGTCTCAATTCCGTCCTTCCTGAATTCATATTCCAGCGTCAGGTCAGCAGTATCATTCAGATAGCTTCTATACTTGCCGCCCTGATCGGAATCGAAGGAGAATGTAAGGCTCTGCTGTACAGAAGCCGCATCGATACGGTTGAAATACTCAAGATCACGGATAGCTGACTCGATTTTATGATCAAGCTGTGCCCTTTTTGAAACAAGGTTATCAGCAAGTCCTGAATGATACACGTCCTGAAGTTCTTCGCTATGTTCTGCTGCACTTCTGTATCCAATACTCTTCATCAAATCAGCCTTACCGAAATCCATGAATGAGAAATCCTCGACCGCACAGCGAATCCAGATAAAATTCTCATATTTCTTCAGCGCGTCCGCAGTCTTCTGGCTTTTTCCGATATCAAAAGAAGTGTTCAGAACTGTTATTGCATCTTTCAAGTTCACATCTGCCGCATTGTAGAACGATGTAGAAACTATAACTGTGTCCGTATACTCATACGCAGCCTCCAGCGGCAACAAAGAGATAACTCCTCCATCTATGAGAAGATGTCCCTTATATTCCCTAGGAGGAAAATAGAAAGGAAGCGCGAAAGATGCTAGAAGTACATCTGTAAAATCACCTTCCGTGATTCTCACCTCACGCTTAGTGACTAAATCATCACAGACAACCATAACAGGAATGTCCAAGTCTTCAAGCCGTGTGTCAGGTCCAACGATTGCCTCAACCAGCGCTTCAAGACCTGAAGGAAGAATCATTCCACCCTCCAGCGGAAGTGTTAGACTGAAAAGAGTGGAAAGGTCTGATGATATCAGAAGTTCAATAATCTGGTCAGGAGTCAAACCCGCTGCATACAGCATTGCAATAATCGATCCCATAGAGTTCGAGATGATGAAATCAGGAACTATGCCATTCTCTTCCAGATACTCAAGCACACCCAGATGAGAAAGCGCCCTTGCGGAACCTCCAGTAAGGACAAGCCCTATCGGATCCCGGCTTCCACCTGTTTTTTCCAATATCCTTTCTCTAAAGCCTTCATCACCATAAGTAATGGGTATATCTGAAACGATTACATCCGCACCGAGTCCGGGGACATCGGAAGCCGCAACTGAAAAAGCAAATAGAATAGAGGCAAAAATAACTGTAAACAAGCGCCTGAGCATGGTTATACAATACTCTGAAGTTGATTGAAAACTCAATATTCTCTTGCGCTTGAATATACTATTCTGCTAATATTCGATAGAAATGCTGGTATGGTGAAATTGGTAGACACAGCAGACTCAAAATCTGCCGGGTTCGCCCTTGCCAGTTCGAGTCTGGCTACCAGCAACTGAATCAGGTATTTATTTCGAGATGTAATAAATACTTGATTTTTTTATAAATATTGCCGCAGAAAAAACCAGACAGGCTTGTCCTGAATGTCGTTGAAGTGTCTCATAATATCATTCCCGCATCTAATTCAGAATCACAAGAGGCCTTTATAGCGGCATAGTGAATCTTAACCAGACATAATTTAAAGTAGTAAAAGCCAGCTATTTCCGCAAATTAGTCAGAATATGCTTTTTACAATCACCTCTTGCTTATGTAACGTGAATGCATGGGAACATGGATTTCAGAAAACATCACACTACCACTTGCCGTCACAATCTCAGAAGAGAAGGAGAATGCCATCTCACACTTCATCGGACTTATCCTTGCTCTTCCTGGCGTGTTGCTAACAGTACTCTCATCATCACCTGAGGGTCATCCATATGCAAAAGCTGGCATGATCATATTCGCCATCACAAATGTCATTCTCTATGCTTCTTCCACGCTTTATCATTATCTGAAGCCCGGAACGCTGAAGAAATTCTTCAGAGTCATGGATCACTCCAGCATCTATATTCTCATTGCTGGTTCCTATACACCGATTCTCTTATATATCGGATCACCTGTCACAAAATGGTATGCAGTTGGCATCTGGGCTGTAACTGTTCTTGGCATCTTCCTTACAATACGCTTCTGGGGAAAGTTCTATGCCATCCATGTAGCGCTGTATGTAATCATGGGCTGGTCAGTGTTATCAATCTACAATAGTGTCTTCCCCTTCATTCCCGATGGGCTTTTCCCATATGTCCTCAGTGGAGGTCTAGTCTATACATCGGGACTATTCTTCTACGCAGTGAAGAGAATACCCCATCATCATCTTCTCTGGCATATATTCGTACTTGCAGGAAGCGTGCTATTCTTTATCGGCTACTATCTCACACTTCTTGCCTGAACCTCACGCTAAGTGTGAATATTACTATATGAAAACCAATGCAATGAGAATCCTGGAAAGCCTCTCCATCTCTTATACAGTCCATACATACGAATGGGATGAAGAGCACTTGGATGCATTACACGCTTCAGAAGCCGCTGGCCTGGATAAGGAGTGCGTATATAAAACAATTGTCATGATGAATAGCGACAAAGAGCTATTCGTCTTCTGCCTTCCTGCAGAATTCTCTGTCTCGCTCAAAAAAGCCAGAGCTGTCACAAACAGCAAGGACATCGATCTGCTGCCATTATCAGAATTGCAGAAATACACAGGATATATCCGCGGAGGCTGCTCCCCTCTCGGCATGAAGAAGCATTATCCGACATTCATCTCCGAACTAGCTGAGCTGGAAGAGACAATCTATGTCAGTGCAGGACAGAGAGGTATGCAGCTATCGCTCAAGCCAGATGATTTGCTCAAAGCCACCAATGGCACTTATGCGGATTTCATCTGACAAAGTAGACTCTTCCTGGTTTTCTATCACTGGCTTTCTTTGGTAAATCTTCAGCATAGCCAAGAATGCAATGTCCTATGCCGATATAATCTCCAGAGATTCCCCACGAAGCAAGCATAGCCTTGCCTTCTGCTGTTTCGAATTCCTCATAAGCCCTATTGATCCAGCAAGAACCAAGGCCCAGCGAATGCGCAGCATTCATCATATTCCCTAAAGCCAAGCTTCCATCCTGTATTGCATTCCTGTTTTCTCTGGCACACAGCACAATAATCACAGTCGGGGCACCATAAAATGGATCCTTATCGCTATGCATGATTCTTGCATTCAGTGCGCTTAACTTCGCAATGTCATCTTTATTCTGCAATACAATGAAGATGGGGCTCTGCCTATCCATAGCGGAAGGAGCATAGAGAGCAGCTTCAAGTATTGCATTCAAATCGCTGTCAGAAATCTGTTTGTTGCTGAATAGTCTGGAACTTCTTCTTTCAATAAGATTCTTGATAACATCTGTCATAAAGCGATTGTATCATAAAAAAAGAATCCTGACGGATTCCCTTAATCGGGCAGAGAGGATTTGAACCTCCGACCCCTTGGTCCCGAACCAAGTGCGCTAGCCCCTGCGCTACTACCCGTAAAACACGGGAGATTATAAACACTTGAAACAGCCTTGTCCACACTAAGAGGAAAGAATATCATCTCATTATGCTTAGTTTCCTTGAAACAGACGAAGTAAGAGAAGAAGCAAAGAAGATGGCTACAGCTATCAAAAACAATGCATCCGTTTCTTTTCCACCTTCTCCAGACTTCCCGCTCTCTATAATCTCACCATCAACGACTTTCGCATTGCTAATAGCACTTCCACCATCGCAGAAAGACTATAGGATACTTAGGGGTTTTTCTGGAACACCTGGTGGACATTTGACTATTCCAGGCTATGTTCCCCCATGCTTCTCAGCATCTGCATGGGCACGTACTGCACTGAAACATGACAACGAAATACATAAGCTGACAGAAGAGATAAACAATGGACATATAAACAAGGAAGCTGAGCGCAGGCAATTGACGAAAGAGACAATGGATGAGCTTACCGCGCTATATA
Organism: Candidatus Ornithospirochaeta stercoripullorum; assembly: GCA_017694595.1. Classification (GTDB taxonomy): domain Bacteria; phylum Spirochaetota; class Spirochaetia; order Sphaerochaetales; family Sphaerochaetaceae; genus Ornithospirochaeta; species Ornithospirochaeta stercoripullorum. Next base: position 34,819 of record JADIMT010000038.1, read on the forward strand.
GCTTTTCCACATGGGATGGGAAAAGGATCCCGCTCATACAGAATGCTCCATGGGGGACTGGAGACTGCGCGGGACTTAGAACAATCAACATGGCACTCAGACGTGGATGGGAAATTATCGCCATGGCTGAATTCAGGATCCAAGAGGATGGAAGTTTGTCTTTCCACTCTCCTTGCGAAGAACGCTGTGGATTGCTCCTTCCCGAAATGCTTGGCCTTGATTATCTCTACGCTGATGAGGACATAGCTGTCATAAACAAGAAAGAAGGAATGCTTTCAGTTCCTGGCAGAGGAGATGACAAAAAAGATTCTGCGGCTTACCGATTCCACGCGCTTTTTCCCCGCACTCCTGTCGAATGCACTTGCCATCGTCTTGATATGGACACATCTGGCCTTTTAGTTCTTGCTTTCACGAAAGAAGCGAAACGGAGACTATCAATGGCATTCGAGAACAGGGAAGTGAAGAAAGAGTATGAAGCCCTGCTCGAAGGTCTTCTGATGGAAGAGGAAGGCACTATAGATATTCCTATCAGGCTCGATGTTGATAACAGACCTTACCAGATCAAAGATCTCGAGCATGGCAAGAAAGCCGTCACATACTGGAAGCGACTGGGAGTGGAGATTATCGACGGAAATAAGTATACACGTGTCAGATTCTTCCCACATACGGGCAGAACCCATCAGCTTAGAGTGCACTCAGCACTAATTGGCCATCCCATAAAAGGAGACAGGCTCTATGGAACAAGGAAAGAAGGAGAACGCTTGATGCTGCATGCAGCTAGAATCGAGTTCGCTCATCCACGAACAGGGAAGACCGTGGTCTTCACATCTCCTGCCCCATTCTGAATGTAAGAGGATAGAGAGAAGCTGGTTCAATGAGGCTAAGTCCCAAATCTCTGGCAAAACCATGAAGGAAGTCAAAAGGCTTTGCTAAATCCTTCGTCTGATGTGCATCGGAAGACAGCAATGGATGAATACCGCGATTTCCAGCCCTCTTCCAGAACTCTGCAGATGGATAACCTCTGCCTTTCAGATATCCATTGCCATTCAGCTCTAGAGGTATGGCGAATGAGACAGCTGCATCCAGGATTATCTCAGTAGCCCTTTCCGCTGTTTTGCCAAATTCATATGAGGACAAGAAAACATCAGGATGTGCAAAGAACGAGAAAAGACCTGAAGCAATAGCCTCCGCAGCTCTATCAGCATAACGTAGGATATCATCTTCAGAGAGATGCTTTCCAAATACAGATGCCATAGTCCCATCCTGACGAAATATGAAGTGAGTCGCTCCGATAAGATAATCCACACGCTCAGACAACGCTTTGAAATAATCAATACGCGCGGGCATGTAATCAACTTCATACCCCAAGAGTACGGGAATATCACTTCTTAGAGAACGTACATCATTTTCATACACTTCCATCTCCCAGTATCCCATACGTGAACGTGAGAGAAAAGAATCAGGGAATGGACAATGCTCTGAAAAGCCAAGAAGCCCAAACCCGTTCCTCTCTGCTTCTGACAGATACTCAGAGAGCTTTCCACTTCCATGTCCGCAATAAAATGAATGTGTATGCAAATTATATTTCACAGTCCTAACCTTTCAATTCTGATACGAAGAGACTCGATTTCTTTCTTTATCTGGGCAATCTCTCTTTCAATACGTTCTTTTTCCTTCTCAAGCACAAGGATCTTTCCCTCTTCGCTTTCTATCAGGGCCCTGTAATCATCAGCCCTGCCCTCTCGCTCTATCCTCTCCTTCTCTGCAGTCAGCGACTCCTGCTCGCGATGCAGCTTCAGCAGCTCTTCTATGATATCCAGCAAAGATGAAGGTGTATCTTTATCAATCCAGTTCTGTCCTTTATCGTAAAGATAGCTGCCATATCTTACAAAAGCCTCCTCCTCGCTTTTTTTCAATCCTCTGATTCTCTCGGCATGAAAACTGATAGAGCGCTCCGCAGCTTTGCCTTTTTCCCGTTCACCCTTCAATTTCTGAACAAATGAATTCTTCGCACTCTCCTTCTCTTTCTTTTCCTCATCAAGCTGTCTTAGAGATGAAAGCATGGCAAGCGCATTCTCGCTGGAAAGCGGAGAAGAGGACTTGAGCGCTAAATCAGCATAAGAGATGAACCTGGATTCCTCTCCAAGCTTCCTCATCTTCGCCTTGCCCGATCCAAGTATTCTTGCAAAGAACGGTGTATCTTCCGACATTTCCAGCTTTCTATCCTCATCGATATCATCATAGACGATACGATAAGCTTCTTTATCGAGCAGGGAGAAAGAGCACTGCTCATAAATCATGGCACCAAGCCTGATTGATAGATTTCTTATATCCTCGCTGATCCCCTTGATTTTCTCTATACTCTCAGAAAGCTTCTCCTCATCTTCACGCCAGATCGCAAGAATCTTCTCAGCTTCTTCCTCCTCTCTCTCGGCTTCACTTACATTTTTAGATGCCGAAAGCGCCTCTTCAAGCAATTTACCACCTAAAGGAATGGAAAGAACTTCATGATTCTTCGCAGCTGCAATGCCTAATTTCAGCTCAACGCAGCGTATGCTCTCCCTCAGAGCCTCCTCTCGTTCAGCTATCTCATTCAAAAGTTCTTCTGCACCATTCATATTCTTAGTTTAGCAATTTCCTCTTGGTTGACAAAGAGAGTAGCAAAATCTATCCTTTTTTTGCCTATGTCAGTCCGCATGTTAATCGGAAACAGCATAGATGTGCCCAGAAGGGCATATTTTCACGCCCATATATCGGGCAAATTTGGAGCTTATAATGGAAGAAAGAACCAGTACTCCGCTCTCCGGGGATGCAATGGAAAGGAAGATTGATGAGCTTCTTCAGGCAGTGAGAAGCGCAGATCCAGCCGAACTCGAGAGTATCAAAAGCCTCATCAGAAAGAAAGTGAAGTTCTTCGACAGAATGTCACTAGCGGCTATACTCCTCAAAACAGTATCAGAAGGCAGGAAAAGAGAAGAGCGAGCTGAAAGAAAGCCTCGCCAGGAAAAAAAGCCTATCCAGCCTGTTCCACCAGAGAGAGAGGAGCAAAAAGAAAAGGTAGAAAGAGTCTTTCCTGAAGGTGCGAAGACACTCTATCTGAATATCGGGAAGATGAAGCATCTCTATGCAAAGGATCTCTCAAAGCTCTTGCAGACAGAACTTGGAATCACTCGTGACGATATCTACCAGATTCGGGTACACGACAAATATTCATTCGTCACAATGAGCGAAGAGAACTGCCAGAAAGCTATCGACAAGCTAAATAATCAGACAATCAATGGCAGAAATGCAAAAGTCACATACTCCGAGAAATGAGAATACAGCCATTTGTCCTGGGTCCATACGGAACAGCATGTTACATAGTTTATGAATACAATGGAAATGAGTGCGTCATCATAGATGCACCATTTCCTTTTTCAAAGGCACTTGCATTTGTCGCCTCCAATGGCCTTGAGCCAAAAGCTGTCTACCTCACGCATGGACATTTTGATCACATCTTTGGACTTGGAGAGATAAGAGAAGCTTATCAGTCAATTCCAGTTTATGTCGGAAAGGATGACTTGTATTTATTCGAGAATGGATACCAGAACACACTCAAGCTTCTCAGCGTTTTCGATCCTATGTTTCTCTCACGCTATGCTTACCCAGCGCTCAACGCAATGCCGAATGATATAACAGCATATGGAAAAGAAGCAGAGCCATTCACAGTAATTAACACACCAGGCCATACAAAAGGCTCAATATCCCTCTACTCTGAAAGAGAGCATGTGATTTTCACTGGGGACACGCTTTTCCATCAGAGCGTCGGAAGAACGGATCTTGACGGAGATGCTGCAGACATGATGCAATCACTCTCCATTCTCAAAGCACTTCCAGACAATACAGACGTATTTCCAGGACATGGAGTGATAACAAAAATAGGGACGGAAAAGCTTTCCAATCCCTATATGCGTTAGATACCGTTTCTTTCGTTCTGCGACTTGCAATCAACGCAGAGCACTGCTTCAGGTATAGCCCTCAGCCTTCCTTCAGGAATCTTCTTGCCACATTGCAAGCAATAGCCATATTTACCATCACTTATTCGCTTAAGCGCATTCTCTATAGCTTTGAGCTTCTTAGCATCCATAGCATTCAAGGCTTCCATCTTGCGATACACACCCTCATCAGAAGCGAGATCTGACGAATCGCCACGACCAGAAGAGGCTTGCGCTTCATTGCGGAAGTCATCTTCCTCTGAATTGAGCTTCTTCATCAGCTCATCGCGCGCGGCTAGCAGTTTTTCCTCCATTTCTTTTGTGAAATCATCCATTTCAAACCCCTCTCTTTTTAGTAGAGTTCGCCATTAAATCTGCACAAAGAACTTTGTGAAGTCAATAGAGAAATGCATAAATCACGTGTAGTTTTCACTTTTTGAGCGTACTGAGGTAGCGTTTAGAGAAACGGATAGTCATTGCGGTAATAAAGAGATAAACAACAAAAACAACAACTTTAACCCAGACAGGACCTGTATAGACAATGCTCAAAAGCAAGAAACCAATAGTCATGCCAGAAATAAGCATGACTATCGAAACAATGAAACTAGCTTTACCCTTCTCAGCCATTGATGAATGCCTTAATCTTTTCGAGAAGGTCATCATACTCAGTAACAAGAGAAAGATCCCGCTCGCTTTTCAATATGTTCTCAGGAGCCCTGAATAGACACCCACCATCAGCTTCCCGGATCATTGCGAGGTCATTATAGCTATCGCCTGAAGCAAACACGCGGAACCCGATAGCTTTCAAAGCTTCTACAGCCTTTTTCTTGCCATTCTCGGTTCTCATACGGATATCAGAGAGCATACCGGATTCATCAATAACAAGACTATTGCAGAAAATCGTTGGATAACCTAACTGTCTCATCAGCGGAAGTGCAAATTCAGAAAAAGTGTCAGAAAGAATGATAACCTGCGTGAGCTCTCTCAGTTTATCCAAGAATTCCTTAGCTCCTTCGAGCGGCTTAATATTTGCAATAACATTCTGGATATCGCTAAGCTTAAAGCCATGTTCCCTGAGTATATCCATCCTGTACTGCATCAAACGGTGATAATCAGGTTCATCCCTTGTAGTACGCTTTAGCGCTTCTATTCCGCTTTTCTCTGCGAATGCAATCCAGATTTCAGGTACAAGAACACCTTCCAAATCCAGTGTGACTATCTCCATAAATTCTACTCCTATCTATCTTATATTTCCTCGTGGAAATCTGGCATTTCGATATCATCATGCTCCTCGCTATCCGTGTGGCGTTTACGTCGCTTCGATTTCTCGAAACGCCTACGGTAATCGCGGCCTTCGGAAAGCATGATTGCAACAGGCTTCAAAGCTGGCACATTAGCTGAAATAATTTGAATAATCGATGTCAATGGAACAGAAAGGAACATGCCAGCAATACCCCAGATATACCCCCATATAGCCAGCGATACAAGGATTACAAACGGCGAAATATTGAGCTGTACGCCCTGAAGTCGAGGATCGATGATATTTCCAAGCACCATCTCTATGGAAATCATCAGAAGCGATATATAAATAACATATCCCCAATCAGGCGAGAACTGAATGATTGCCATGATGATAGTGCCGGCTGTGCAGACGATTGAACCAATTGTAGGTATGAAGTTCAGGATAACTGCCAACACACCCCATACAAGCGCGAAATCCAAGCCTGTGATGACTGAAGCAAAATAGAAGAAAAAGCCTGTCGCGACGCTGATGACGACTTTGATCAGCAAGTACTTTGACATCTGCCTGTTCATTCTCGAGACCATCTGCCCAGCTCTTTGCGCTTTGCCTCTCGGGAACGCTTCAAGCAGTTTCGGGAAGACAGTCTTCCTCTCCATTATAATGAAAAGCAAATAGACATAAACAAGCAGCGCATCGGAAAGAATGCTGATGAATTTTCCAGATATCGAGGTGAGGGAAGCCATCAGAATCCCATACCAGTCTATATTCAAGAAACTAAGAAGCGAAAATGAGGCGGGATCCACATCAAGGTACTTCGCAAGCATGCTCGACAGATATCTATCAAAAGCCTGTACACGTGGTGCATATGCAGGAATTCCTTCAGGCTGTATCAGCATGTTAACCATCATGAAGAACACATAGAAAAAAAGCACGAATACAACCAGCACCAGCACCATGACAATCACAAGCGAGAGAACGCGTGGCACATGCATCCTATCAAGACGCGAGAGTATCGGACTGACAAGGACAAAGATGAAGAATGCGATGACAATGGGCAAGATAAAATCAGCACACACCTTCAGAATGAAAAGAAACAGAACGGCAGCCATGAAGGCCAATATGTTCCTTATCTGTTTTTTTAGAGTATCTTGCGGGCCCGAATTCATATCCGGATTGTACTCCACTATGGCAAAAACAGGCAATATGTTATACTCCTCTCTATGGAAACAGATGGCTATCTTGAACGTATCAGAATCGTTCTTGTAGACACACAAGATGGAGCGAATATAGGCTCAGTGTGCCGTGCAATGAAAACAATGGGCATTACAGATCTCGCTATTGTTGGCGACAGGAAATATGATGAAGACAGAGTTCGTACACTAGCTTTGCATGCCAGTGATGTATGGGAGAATGCAAAACGATTTCCAACACTATCAGAGGCCTTAAGTGACAGCATCTTCACAGTTGGAGCTACTAGACGAAGAGGAAAATTCAGAAAACTTAGCGCATACTCGCCTGAGCAGCTTTCAGAGAAAGTCTCGGCCCTGCCAGAAGGCAGGATTTCAATTGTATTCGGCAGAGAATCAGATGGTTTAAGAGACGATGAAGTACAGCAATGCGCTGCTATAGTCACTATTCCCACATCAGATGCTTTCCCGTCCCTCAACCTCTCTCAAGCCGTGCAGATTATCTGCTATGTCCTATTCAACAGTGCTTTGGTCTACAAACAAGGAATGGTTCCTGTCTCTCACGAGAAAGCAAGGGAAAGCGCTGAAGAAATTTCATCACATTTGCAGAAAATGGGTTACTACAAGCTAGCAGATGAAGAGAAATGGACCCAACAGCTTATCGGCGACATCATTGAAAGAGCAGCTCTCTCAGGAGAAGAACTCAGACGTTTCGAGAAGATATTCCGCAAAGCTGAACTCATTGCTTTGCACAAGAAGGATAACAGTTGATGACTCACGCATTTCTCACCCCGCTGCCACGCATAGTGGCACATAGAGGAGATTCAAAATATTACCCAGAGAATACACTACCGGCATTCATCTCAGCCGCAGAACTTGGTGTTGATGTAATCGAGACAGATGTCCATCTGACTAAAGATGGGAAGATTGTAATCTGGCACGATCCAACACTAGACAGGAATACAAACGGAACTGGAACGCTGGAATCACATACACTCGAAGAGCTTAAAGCCCTCGATGCCGGCTATACATTCACAACGGATGACGGGAAAAGCTACCCATTCCGAGGCAAGGGCATACAGTTGGCAACCCTTGATGAAGTACTGAAAGCTTTGCCTGAAGCCAGATTCAACATAGATTTGAAAAGTAAGGATACAGAAATCGTAGAACATTACATCGAAGTGATAAGATCCAACAAGGCTGAAGACCGAGTCTGTACAGCTTCTTTTCACCTGGAAAATCTGAAACGAGTCAGAACATTAGCACCAGACCTGCTTACATCAATAACGACTGTCGAAGTCGTACCTTTGGTCTTCAGACAGAAATTGCACATTCTTCCATCTGCGTTCAAGCGAAAAACAATCTTCCAGATTCCAACCAAGCAATGTGGTATAAGAATCATCACTCCATCATTTGTGAACGATATGCATAAACGAGATGCTATTATCATGGTATGGACTATCAACCAAAAAGAAGATATGAAATACCTTTATTCAATTGGCGTTGATACAATAATGACAGATGATCCTCGATTACTGATTGAAACAGCAACAGAGATGGGAATAAAAAAGTGAGGAAACTATGGCAAGTGATGTCTTCTTTACAGATTTAAGGACAGGTTTCAACAATTCACTTCTCGATAAACTGAGAAGAGTAATAGAAAGAGCAGGAATCGGAAATATCGATTTCGAAGATCATTATGCAGCAATCAAGCTGCATTTCGGCGAGCCTGGAAACCTGGCTTTTCTTCGTCCGAACTGGGCTAAGACGGTTGCAGATATCATCAAGGAAAAAGGCGGCAAGCCCTTTTTGACTGATTGCAATACCCTCTATGTTGGTGGAAGGAAGAACGCTCTGGACCATATGGATACCGCAATGGTTAACGGCTTCTCCCCTCTTTCTACCGGCTGTCAGATCATAATAGCAGATGGACTCAAAGGAACTGACGATGTAGAGGTTCCTGTAGATGGGAAATATGTAAAAGAAGCGAAAATCGGCAGAGCCATCATGGATGCAGATATCATCATCTCCCTATCGCACTTCAAAGGTCATGAAGCCACAGGCTTCGGTGGAGCGCTGAAGAATATTGGAATGGGTTCTGGTTCTAGAAGAGGCAAGATGGAAATGCATGCAGCTGGAAAACCAAATGTAATTACAGACAAATGCATTTCATGCCATCGCTGTGAGAAAATCTGTGCACATGGAGCTCCAGAGTTTTCCAGTGGCAAATGCGTGATCAACCACGACAAATGTGTAGGATGTGGACGTTGTATCGGAGTGTGTCCGAAAGATGCAATAGTCGAAGGCACAAGCAATTCCAACGAAATACTAAATTGCAGAATGATGGAATATGCAAAAGCCGTATTACAGGATAGGCCATCATTCCATATAGCTATTGCAGTAGATATCTCACCTAACTGTGACTGCCATGCTGAAAATGATGCCCCAATTGTCCCCAATATCGGAATCTTCGCATCATTTGATCCAGTTGCGCTAGATCAAGCAGCTGCCGATGCAGTAAACAGAATGCCGATTAATCCTGGTACAATGCTAAGCGAAGCGGAGCATACACACCATGACCACTTCGATGACGTACATCCAGATACTAATTGGAAGCAGGGCCTAGAATATGCAGAATCAATTGGGCTGGGAACACGTAAATATAACTTGATCGTCGTCAAATAATGCTCTTCAACGACAAACACCCTTTGCTATGGTTAAAGCTCCAATGGCAAAGGGTATTTTCTTACAAATGAATTAGAAATCGACTTAGGCTTTCGTAATACTTCCCTCAGATAGTTCAATGTCCTACTTGAGGGAAATATATTTTAAAATTTTACAGCGTATTAGGATCAAGATTAGCCTGCTCAATATCCTTGAAATATCTATAAGTAGATACTTTAAGCTCATCACAAGCACTCTCATCGCATACGATAATTGCCCTACGATGCATCTGGATTGCAGAGCAAGTCCAAGCCTGCGACACACCCTCTTCAACTGTGTGCTTAAGAGCTCTGGCTTTATTATGCCCGTTCACCAGAATCATTACTTCCTTTGCATCCATTACAGTCTGGACACCTACAGTAAGCGCGGTAGATGGAACAGCTGAGATATTGCCGCCGAAGAAGCGTGAGTTCATTACTTTTGTATCATAAGTAAGTGTCTTTACACGTGTACGCGAAGAAAGAGAACTGAACGGCTCATTGAAAGCGATATGACCATCTGCTCCGATTCCTCCGAGGAAAAGATCAATACCACCATATGAAGCTATCTTCTCTTCATAACGCTGACATTCAGCCTCGGGATCCTCTGCATTGCCATTCAAGATATTGGTATTCTCTGGCAGGATATCAATATGGTCGAAAAAATTTGTGTGCATGAATGTGTAATAGCTCTGTTCATGATCGCGTGGCAAACCTACATACTCATCCATATTGAATGTCACAACATTCTTAAATGAAATATATCCAGATTTATTGAGCTTAATCAGTTCCTTATATGTCCCTAACGGAGATGAACCTGTTGGTAACCCAAGAATGAATGGACGATCCTCCCCTTTCCTTTCATGCTCCTTGATTTTCGCTGCAATATATCTTGCAGCCCACTGTGAAAGCTTTTCATAGTCGCTCTCGATAATAACTCTCATACATCCTCCTTTTTCAGAGAATACCATTCATTGCCATACTACGCAAACATGAATAGCATCAATCGCATATTCGGTACAATCATTCCAAACAAGGATTTCTATGTAATAATACCAGAAGCAACTACCATGTCTGAATCATAGACAACAGCGCTCTGCCCTGGCGCAGCACCCCGCACGTAATCCAAAAAGCGTACTTTAAAGCCATTTGCGGTTTTTTCGACATTCGCAGATGCTGCAGTTGCCATGCTTCTAATCTTAACGCTATACATCTTTTCTGCATCGAAACCTTCAGCTGCACCATACACGACATCACAAGC
>JADIMT010000039.1 GCA_017694595.1 Candidatus Ornithospirochaeta stercoripullorum
TATGTGTGACTGGCATGTCACGTATCTAGGAGGTGAAAGACCTCTGCGGGAGTTGCAGTGCTTACCGTTAGCTGAACACCAAGGGTGTCCATCGTGAGGTGGAATCTGAAGGAAGGTGCAGGCAAAACCACGGGCATATGCCGAATGAGGCATCTCTGGATGGATGAGGGTGCATAACAGACCGAAATCCAACACTGCACGGAATCTATAGATGTAGATGGCATAGGCTATATGGGGTGAAAGATACGGGACTTACCCAGTGAGGTCTCACCGATGCCGAGGCTGCAATATCGCTTATGACAGCATAATAACAATGAACGGTGAGAAGTCAGCAGAGGGAATAGTACTTCCGGGCGATGGTACGGAAGGAAGGCCCGAAACAGAATCAGGCTGAGTACTGAAAGGAGTACCGATGCAGGATAGCAGGAATCAATATATCCAGAAGAATTTATTTGAGCTGAGTCAGGAGGAGGAGACGGAATCTCCAGAGCCTGAGCAGTGCGCCGAACCTGCGGAGAAGGAAGTCGAGGGAAAGGCCAGCGGGAATACCATCATGAATGAACTATGCAGGAACACTCTTGCATACATCGTCTCATATAAGACGATGGAGGACGCTTTCAGGAAGGTTGCGAGCAACAAGGGTTCTGGAGGTATCGATGGGATGGAGCATGACGAGCTCATGCCCTATTTCAACAGGCACTGGAAGGAGATAAGGGAGTCGCTCCTTGATGGAAGCTACAAGCCCAGTCCCGTCAGGCGGGTGGAGATACCCAAGGATAACGGGAAAACAAGGAAACTCGGGATACCGACATTGGTAGACAGAGGAGTACAGCAGGCCATAGCCACGGTACTGTCGTGGATATACGAACCAACATTCAGTGATAGCAGTTTCGGATTCAGGCCGAACAGAAGCGCCCATGATGCTCTCAGGAGATGCCTTGAGCATGCGAAAGATGGGTATGAATGGGTAGTCGATATGGACCTTGAGAAGTACTTCGACACAGTACCTCAGAGCAAGCTGTTGGAGATGATAAGCCAGACAGTGAAGGATGGCAGGGTAATCTCATTGCTTTATAGGTTCATGAAGGCTGGAGTGATGGAGAATGGTGTCGTCGTGAGAAGTGACATCGGGATTCCGCAGGGAGGACCGCTCTCGCCGATACTCGCGAACATCATGCTGGACAGATGCGACAAGGAGCTTGAGAAGCGAGGGCTCAGATTCGTGCGATATGCGGACGATATGATGATATTCGCAAGGAGCGAGCGCTCTGCGAACAGAATCATGGAAAGCATGACGAACTTCATCGAGAAGAAGCTCAAGCTCAGGGTGAACAGGGAAAAGACATCCGTCAGGAAGATAACGAATAACGTAAGATTCCTCGGACATTCTTTCTGGAAAGGCAATGAAGGAAAGATAGCCCTTGGCATCCATGAGAAGAGCATGGCTAAACTCAAGAGCTCCCTGAAGGAGCTGACAGCAAGGAAGAGCCAGCTCAGCTGGGAGGACCTGAAATTGAAGCTCAGGCAGAAGATAACGGGATGGGTAGGTTATTTCCGATATGCCAATGCCAAGATGAAACTGCAGGCAATGGATGAATGGCTGAGGCACCGCATACGATGTCTCATATTCAAGAGATACTGGCGGGTACGCTCACGGTATGCATTCTTCGTGAAGAACTGCAAGGTCCCTCATGGGGATGCCATCCGGGTAGCAAATGCAAGGCAGGGATTCTGGGCATTCTCCGGATACCATATGGTCAGCAAGTGGGTGAACAATAACCTGCTCCGGAGAGCAGGCTATGCATTTCTGATGGATGTGTATGAAAGAGTGCACATCGCGATTCTGTAACCGCCGTATACCGGCCGGTACGTACGGTGGTGTGAGAGGACGGGATGTTGAGAGGCTTGCTTCTCAACTACCTCCTACTCGATGATTGTGCTATTTCAGAGATTGAGTTGGTTGTTGCTTTCCCTTTGAATGATATGAGATTTCATGCATGAGTGAATGATGATTATCCTCATCATTTTCAGCCTTCATTAATAATTTTGCTCACTTAATCATTTTCTTGATGTGATTCTGTTATTGGCATGTTATAATCACTTTAACAACGGAGGTGCAGAAATGGATATAAAGGAACTTAACAGCGTAAGTCCACTTCGCGTCTTTGATGAAGCTATCAATGGCGGACTCGGACGCGGCAATCTCGGTGTAATCGTATCTCGCCATGGAATCGGAAAGACTGCATGTCTTGTCCACCTAGCGACAGATAAGCTCTTTAAAGGAGAGAGCGTCATTCACGTATCATTCTCAGGAAACGTTGAGCATGTGATAAACTGGTATAAGGAAGTATTCAGAGAGATTTCAGAGATGCAGTCTCTGGATGATGCAGCTCTTGTTTACAATGCTATTCTTGCTAACCGTGTCGTTATGAATTTCTCACAGGAGCAGGTTCCTGTAGAAAAGATCCTCGCTTCGCTTGAGAGCTTGATCAATCAAGGATCATTCAAAGCCGATTGTGTTCTTTTTGATGGCTATAAGCTTACAGTAGCAGATGAAGAGGATATCGTTAAAATCAAAGAATTTGCCAAGAAGATGAATATTGAGGTATGGTTCTCCGTATCTCCAGTCAGGCCGGATGTTGTCTACGATGAGCATGGTGTTCCAAACTCACTCGTTAAGTACTATGATCTCATCGATGTTCTTATTGCGCTCCGCTATGATGACAAGATCGATAAAGTCGTTATGACTGTTGTGAGATCACACCATATCAACGTTCCGAAGCCAATGCAAGTTAACCTCGATCCGAGGACGATGCTTATCTCCAAATGATTTATGGCCGCCTGAAAGGGCGGCTTAATTCATCAAAAAAGCTTTGTAAGTGTCTAATTGTCTTCGACAAGAACCACTGCTCCTGCTGCAATTGCCACCCTTTCTCCGATGGGGCCAAGCCCTTCAGCGGTCTTTGCCTTGACTGAGACGTTCTCAACAGGAATGTTTGTGAGCTTTGCGAGGTTTTTCCTGATTTCCAGAATATAGCTGCTCAATTTGGGATTTTCGAGAATGACTGTACTATCGATGTTCGCTAACTTTGCATTCAGCTTTGATAAAACACTGCGGAGCATAATAGCGCTGTCCATGTCTTTCGTATCTTTGGAAGTATCGGGAAAAAGCATGCCTATGTCGCCTGCAGCATAAGCACCAAGTATTGCATCAATGATAGCATGTAAGAGCACATCTCCATCAGAATGTGCAATCTCACCGCATTCTGAGGGTATTGTCACACCTCCGATGATTAATTTTCTGCCTTTGCCGAGCTTGTGGATGTCAAAGCCTGTTCCCACTCTCATCCCATTGATCTCCTTGCTGAAGCAGTTCCCGCATATGCCTGGAAGCTTGAGCGCTCTTGCGTCCTTCCTCTCTCGCTTTTATATATTCCTCAGCCTGCTTCTCAGCATCGGGAATGTCGGTGATGTAAGTGATCTTTTTGTTTTCTATACATCCAGATGCGACTGTGCATGAATAACCTGCGCTGATGAATACAGCAGCATCGTCATCTGCTTCAAGCCCGGGATAGCGCTCATAGGCATCTATGATCTCATCACGCTTGAAGATCTGCGGTGTTTGCACAGTTATGAGTGAAGACCTATCTACGTTCTCGCTAAGCAGTCCGTCCCTTCCCAGTCTCTTCACCGCGTCAACTACTCTTAATGCGGGAACGGCACCACCTGTCACAGTGGCTGCAGCTAACGTTCTTATGATAAGTCCCTGATCGACATATGGCCTTGCTCCATCGTGTATGGCTATATAGTCAAAAGGGATTTCGATGTTCTTCAGAGTCTCTATAGCTTTTGCAACGGATTCCTTGCGAGTCATTCCGCCGGGAATGATCATCAATGGAATGCTTCCGATATCGACAAGATCCTCAAGCGCGACGATTGTCTCATCTTCAGCATCTGGGGGACATGTTACGACTACAGCTTGCAGGGAAGGTATGCTGTAAAACGGTCTTGCAGCTCTTGAAAGCACAGTGTGTCCATCAATGGAAAGATATTCTTTCTTGACTTGTCCGTAGCCGGATTGTGAAAATCTCGTGGATGAACCGGCGGCTGTTATGATTAATGCAAAAGGTGGAATGTTCATTTCTCAAGTTTAGCGAAGATTTTCTTCTTCATCTCCTCCGTGCCTATTCCTAGCACAGAGGAGGACTCATCGACAAGAATGGCAAGCGCATTGTCATAGAGCTTTCGTTCCTGTACTGGCAGCTCTTTGACTTTCGACCTTCTGTAGAGAGAGTTGACGACCTTTGCAACAGAGCTAAGAGTGCCTTCCTTCATCAGTTCTTGATTCATCAACAGGCGTTGCTTCCAATCCATGCCTCTGCTTTCTCTCTTCTCCGAGAGTGATGAAAGAGCTTTCTTTGCTTCTGTTATGCTTGCTAGGTGCCTCAGGCCCAAGGCTGAAGCATTATCGACGGGCAATAGCACATCCATATCGGATGCAGTAATCTGCACCCTGTAGTATTCTCTTTCCCTTCTTGTTTCGCGGGCAAGAATGCAGCCAACGCCCTGCATTGGGTATACTACAGCATCTCCAACTTTGAATGAGGATTTTTCTGTGCTATTCATAGAAAGATTCTATCATGTTTTGGGCATTTCGCATCGAAAATATTGGTATTTTACATAATTCCTGGTCATTGTAACATTTGAGGATTATCAGGCTTTCATTCACGCTCCGATGCGGATATACTCGACTCATGGCTGAAAAAAGAACCAGGAAAGCAGGTGTGCTCCTGCATATAACATCGCTTCCATCAGATTATGGTATAGGTGATCTTGGAGAGAATGCCTATAAATTCGTAGATACATTGGCGGATGCTTCAGTCGGACTGTGGCAGATGCTTCCTGTAGGACCAACGGGGTATGGTGATAGCCCATATGCTGCACGTTCTGCATTTGCAGGCAATGAGCTGCTGATCTCACCGCGCTTGCTGTACCTCGATGGCTATCTTGATATAGCAGATGCAATGAACAAGATGCCTTCGACAGATCGTGTTGATTATGGAGAGGTAAGAGAGTTGAAGATGCCAATGCTCAGAAGAGCTGCTGAGGCATTCTTGGCTAATAAGGGACTTCCTTTCAAAGAGTTCGAGAGATTCAGGGAAAAAGAGAGCTGGTGGCTGGAAGATTATGCGCTTTTCCAGGTTCTTGCTGATGAATACAACGACTCGAGATGGTTTTGTGCGTGGCCGAAAGAGCTGAAGATGCGTTCTCCAGAGGCTCTGGAGAAGATGCGCAAGGAGAAACAGAGAGAGATTGATATCTATTCAGTCTTGCAATACTTCTTCTATAAGCAGTTCACAGAACTGAAGATTTACGCGAATGAACGTGGTGTAAAGCTTGTTGGTGATATCCCAATATTCGTTGCCGGAGACAGCGCAGATGCCTGGTCGAAGAGAGAACTGCTGCAGATTGACGAGGATGGTGAGCAAGAAGCTTCTTCAGGCGTTCCTCCAGATGCATTCAGTGCTGATGGCCAATTATGGGGGAATCCTCTGTATAGATGGGATGAGCATGTAAAGACAGGATTCAGATGGTGGATTGATCGCTTCAAGAAAAATCTGGAGCTCTTTGATATCGTCCGTGTTGATCATTTCAGAGGTTTTGAAGCCTGCTGGGAAGTGCCAAAAGGCGCAGAGACAGCTAAGAATGGCAAATGGGTCAAGAGCCCTGGACAACAGCTTTTCGATGCATTGCGCAAGGAGCTAGGAGACGATCTTCCTGTCATCGCTGAGGATCTTGGAGTCATTACTCCTGAAGTGGAAGAGCTGAGGGTGAAGAATGGTTTTCCTGGCATGAAGATCCTGCAGTTCGCTTTTGCTTTTGACAACGGTGAGTGGCAGACGGATAACCCTTATCTTCCACATAACACGGAATACCTTTCTGTCGCTTATACTGGAACCCATGATAACAACACGACACAGGGCTGGTACGACAGTCTTGACGATGGAATGAAGGACTATGTGAGAAGATACTTCGAATGCGGAGATTCCGAAGTGCTTTGGAGAATGATACGTTCTCTGATGGCTTCTCCTGCAATGTATGCAATATTCCCGATGCAGGATATCCTGGGACTGGGCGAGGAGGCGAGAATGAACATACCATCCACTTGCGGTACTTCCAACTGGTCCTGGAGAATGTCGAAGGAGGATATTGCTTCTCCGTCTTTTGAAGGAATAAAGTATTATTCCCATCTCTATGGGCGAGACAAGTGAATATAATTCTGCTGGAGAAAGATGAGCTTTTTCTGCCATCATCGGATGAGAGGGCAAAGCACATAAGGAATGTGCTGCACATGAGCGTAGGTGATTCATTCAGGGCAGGTGTTGTCAACTCTGTTGAGGGAACTGCTACGATTGTCTCATCGGACAAGGCTGGCATAACGCTTGCTTTCACTGCTTCTGCGGATGCTTCTGAGCTCTATCCTCTCACTTTGATAGTCGCTCAAGTGCGTCCGATCTGTATGCGGCGTATACTCCGTGAAGCTGTGTCGTTGGGAGTAAGAAGGATTCTTCTTCCTGTCTCTGACCTGGGAGAGAAGAGCTACCTTTCTTCTTCGCTATATACAGAAGGAGAATACAAGAAGATTCTGCTTGACGGTGCTATGCAGTCGGGCAAGACAGGAGTAAGCTCTGTCTCCATCCTTCCTTCTGTACAGGAAGCTATGGAGATTGCGGAAGGCGAGAAGAAGATTCTTCTCGATAACAGAAAAGGTGCGGAGCAGTTATCACAAGCTGCTCTTGCAGGGAAAAGCGTCGTACTGGCTATTGGCCCGGAGAGGGGCTGGTCTGAACGGGAAGTTGAGCTTTTCATCGGAAATGGTTATACCCCCATGTTGATTGGCGGCCGTATTCTGCGGACTGAGACAGCTGCTGTCGGAGGCACGCTTCTTGCGCTTTCCCGCATGGGTTATGTTTAGGAGGAGTTATGCATTGCATAGTACCCGAGGCGGAAGAGATCCTCGATAAAGAGTATTCGGTTCTCGATCATGGGTTTGTCCGGCTGGTAGATTATCTTGGTTCTGATCAGCGCATAGTGCAAAGTGCCAGAGTCAGCTATGGAGAGGGCACGAAGACATACAGACAGGATAAAGGTCTTATCAACTATCTGATGAGAAATGACCATACATCGCCATTTGAGCAGGTTGTATTCACATTCCATGTCAAGATGCCTATTTTTGTTGCAAGGCAATGGACAAGGCACAGAACAGCCCGTATGAACGAAATCTCAGGTAGATACTCTGTCATGAAGGATGAGGTCTATATTCCAGAGGCTGATAACATAGCGCTGCAAAGCGAGGACAATAAGCAAGGCAGGGCCAGCGAACCTGTTGATCCCGCTACAGCTGCGGCTGTTAGAGAGATGATGGCGGAAGATACGAAACGCACATTCGAAAGCTATCATAAGCTTCTGGATATGGGGATTGCCCGTGAGATTTCTCGTATAGATCTTCCATTGTCACTGTACACGGAATTTTACTGGGAGATAGATCTGCATAATCTTTTCCATTTCCTTAAGCTCAGACTGGATAATCATGCGCAGTTCGAGATCAGGCAATATGCTGTTGTTATGCTTGAGATAATCCGTCGTGTCTGTCCGATAGCTACAGAAGCTTTTGAGAACCATAAGCTCAAAGGCAGAAGCTTTTCAGGCAGGGAAATGGAAGCAATCAAGGCTATGCTCAACGGTGAAGAATGTCCTCTGGAGAAGAGAGAGAAGGAAATATTCCTGGATAAACTCAAATAAGCGAATTCTCACCTGTGAAATTATCTATGAGAATAGCCCCAATCTTCTCAGATCCATCAATGTAGGATGAATGGTTTTCTCCTTTCAATATGAGCAGGCGGGAAGAGGATATAGAGGATGCTATCTTTTTAGTATCCTCTTCTTTTATCATATCTTTCTCTCCGGCTGTGATCAGTGCCGGGACTTTTATTCTTTGCAAATCCTCTTTCGTTATATTAGGTTCTGTCGCAATCATCCTGGCTTTTGGATCGACATGAAATACAGATAGTTTGCCGTATCCGATTCTATAAAGGAATTTGAGAGCTTTGGGATTGGTGTTTGCGCCGCTTGCCGCAATCGCCCTGATGCTATCTGGATGTGTATAAGCCAGAATCAACGCGGCGATGCCTCCATCTGAAAAGCCATATACAATGGGCTTGTCCAGCTCGAGAAGGATTATGAATCGATAAACATCATCTGCGATGAGATTGTAGTGAAGAGGCACGTGCTTTCCGCTTTCGCCGTGGCATCTTGTGTCGATGCGATAAACAGTGAAGTGCTTCTCAAGCGCTGGAAGAGCTTTTTCAAAGATTGATATATCCTCTCCACTGCCGTGGAGCATTATTAAGGGAGTACCGCTTCCAGATACTTCATAGTGCAGTCTGACTTTTCCATTTTCCAGAAACATACGATGATTATAACGTAGAAAAAAGGAAAGGACAGCATATTGTCTTGTGATTGATGGAAACTATAAGGACCCTTTGAGATTTGCCAAAGTATTATAATCCGTACTAGGTTTGATAATAGTATATATGATAATCGCTGTGTTGGAATATTCATTGCAAATTTTGATGGCAACAGTATTGCGATGGGTGTATATTCACGCTATGGAAACATTAAATGAAGTTAGGAATCGATATTATAAAGAGCTGACGGAGAATATCATGCCATTCTGGCTGGAACATGGGCTGGATAGGAAGAATGGAGGAATCTGGACATCTCTTGATCGTGATGGCTCTCTGATTGAGACAGATAAATCAGTCTGGTTTCAGGGAAGAGCGCTATGGGTTTTCTCTACCGCTTACCTCAAGTTCGGGAAGAAGGAGTATTTGGAAGCTGCTGACAATATCGTGGGGTTCATCGATAAACACTGCTTTGATACAGATGGCAGGATGTTCTTCCGTGTCACAGCAGACGGCCGTCCTGTGATAAAACGCATCAGATATTTTTTCAGTGAGACATTCGCTATTATCGGGTATGCGTCTTATGGAAGGGCATCTGGAAAGACAGAGTATGTTGCGAAAGCTGCAGAGCTCTATGAGCGTACTAAAGCTATAAGAGATACTCCGGGTATACTTACTCCAAAATTCGATTCCGCAGTACGTCCGATGAGAGGGCATGCGGACTCTATGATCATGATCAATGTAATCTCTGAGCTGAGAGAAGCATCTGAGGGCTGCCGTGAATACTTCAATGCTGAAATCGATAGGGAAATTGAAACATGCATCAAATACTTCATTCGCCCTGATATGAAAACAGTACTTGAGACAGTGGGTCCTGACGGAGAGTTCCTCTCAGAACACTTTGAAGGCCGCATAGTCAACCCCGGCCATGCTATAGAGGGTTCATGGTTCATCATGAACGAAGGCTTAAAGAGGGGAAATGAGGAATATATCAAGATAGGTCTTGATGTACTTTCCTGGATGTGGGACGCAGGCTGGGATGATGAATATGGCGGAGGCATAATCCAGTATCGCGACGCGTTGGGAAAGAGTCTTTCAGAGTATCATCAGGATATGAAATTCTGGTGGCCTCAGTGCGAAGCCGTAATCTCCAACCTTATGGCTTACAGCATCACTCATGATGATGTGTACCTTGAGCATTTCAAAATGGTTGATGAATACATCTCAAAACATTTCATCGACAGAGAATATGGAGAGTGGTTTGGATACTTCCATCGTGATGGCACGCTGGCAACAGCCCTCAAAGGTAATCTCTACAAAGGTCCATTCCATATTCCTCGAATGTATATGAAAGCGATAGAGATTATCGATTCGCTTTAAATTGGCTTGCTCATCCTGTTGCCAGGGTGGGCATTTTTCTTTTCCTGAAAAAATCTCTTGCGTTATCTGAGATTGATGATACGATTTGATTAATCGATTAATCACAAAAAGGAGGCGATTATGAGATTTTTTAGAAAAGTTACATGTGCACTCCTTCTGATGGCTCTTATTGCAGTCCCTGTGATGGCACAGGGAAGCCAGGAAAGCGGGGGGGCAAGCACAGGACCCGTCGAAATTAAGATCGCTACATGGACAAGCAATCCGGATCAGATTGCACTTCTCAATAGCTTTGTCGATGAATTTGCAGCTAAAGAAGGTATCGAGATAAACGCTGAATTCGAGTCCATTGAGTTTGGTGAATACAATACAAAGCTTTCTCTTGAGCTTCAGGGCTCAGAAGCTCCTGATGTGTTCTGGGTGCTCGAGACATCTGCTCCTGCTTTTATCCAGTCAGGCCTTCTCGCTCCGCTTGATGCAGAGCTTGCAGAGTACAATCCTGAAGATTTCTCAGCAAAGGCTATGGAGCTGTGGCAGAGCAACGGCGTGACATATGCAGTCCCATTCTCAACAAGCCCGTTCTTCATTCTCTATAACGCTGATCTCTTTGCCGCAGCAGGAATTCCTACTCCAGAGGAGCTTGTTGCTGAAGGTAACTGGAACTGGGATACATTCCGCCAGTCTAGCAAGGCTATCAAGGATGCGACAGGTGTATGGGGTTATCAGACAGTTGATGGTGGTGGATATGATGTAAGAATACTCCATAATCTTTGTCCTATCATTCGTTCCTATGGCGGCGATGCCTGGACAAGCGATGGACAGATACTGATTAACACACCGGAGTCAGCTGCAGCTGTACAGCTCTTTCATGACATGGTTTTTGTCGATGGTTCAGTTGTCCCTCCTGGAGATCAGTCGAATTTCTTCGCTGGCGTTGCTGCTATGACAGCTGCACAGGTTTCCAGAGTCTCCAACCTCGCGGATGCTGATTTCGCTTGGGGCGTTGCTCCAATGCCAGCAGGCCCGATGGGTGATGTTCCTATTATCGGACAGGCAGGAATCGGCGCATTCAGCAAGAGTGATAACGTGGAGATTGCCAAGAAGCTCGTAGCTTATATGACAAATGAAAGCTGTGTTGCACGCATGGCAGGAATCTGGCCACCAGCAAGAAAGACTGTCCTTGAATCCGAAGACTTCCTCACATCACAGCCACTTCTTACAGCTGATCAGATGTCTGTTGCTGTTGCCTCTTCAATTGAGACAGGAAGAGTTCTTCCATCCCATGTGATGTATCCACAGATTGAAGTCGAATCAAGAATCATCTGGGACAGACTCTGGACACCAGATGCTGATGTGCAGGCTGTACTTGATGCAGTAGCAGAGTGCTACGCGAAGTACATTAAATAAAGAAAAGGAGGAATCATGGCAACAAGACATTCGAAGCTTGCAAGAGGTGAGGCTCTGACAGGATATCTCTTCATTGTGCCTCAGATGCTTGGATTTATAATCCTTGTCCTGGTTCCTCTTGTTATGGTTTTCATCTATTCCTTTGAATCCCGTAACCTACTCTTCGGGAATATGGGATTCACTGGATTGGATAATTACAAGACACTGGTGGAAGATGATCTGTTCTTCCTGACTCTGAAGAATACAATCATCTTCTCCCTTGGTGTTGTTCCTCTGAACCTTGTTCTGTCTCTTGCCCTGGCGCTGTACCTTGGTGCGGCTTCTGCGGGAACAAAGGTTGTAAGAAGTGTGATATTCCTGCCTGTAATCACATCAGGCGTCGCTTGGGCTATTGTTTTCAAATACCTCTTCCAGGGAGGAGATGCCGGCCCAATCAATTACATTCTCTCGTTTATAGGCATTGAAGGACCTAACTGGCTCCATGAAAAGGGCTGGGCAATGGTGGCAGTAGTCATTTCCAGAGTCCTGAAGAACCTTGGCATGAACGTTCTTATTTTCATGGGTGCTGTCATGAATCTTCCTCAGGATGTGTTGGAAGCGGGTCGCATCGATGGTGCTACCAAGCCAGTGCTTTTCTGGAAGATAAAGCTGCCGCTTCTGATGCCTTCGATTCTGATGGTGATGATTGTCACCGTTATAGGCTCGATGAGAGTATTCGACACGATAAAGCTGATGACAGATGGTGGTCCTGAAGGCTCGACGATGGTGCTTGTATATTACATTTACCATCAGGCATTCAAGACATTCAATATAGGTTATGCATCGGCTGTTGCTGTCGTGCTTTTCCTGATAGTTCTTTTGCTTACTGTCATACAGTGGTCTCTGAGAAGGAGGGCTTCGTTCTATGAAGACTAAAGCGCTGAAGAAAACAATTTACTATATTGTCGTAGCCCTCATAGTTGTTGTGTTTATCTATCCATTCTGGTGGATGGTTACGAATTCACTCAATTCCATCAATGAAATCTTCGATAAGCCTTCGCTTCTACCTAAGTCCTGGATGTGGAAAAACTATATCGAGATTTTCCTCGTTCAGCCATTTGCAAGGCATTATCTGAATACGATACTTGTTGCTTTGCTTGGCACTGCTGGCAATGTCCTGATTTCAGCTCTTTCGGGCTATGCGTTTGCTCGTTTGCGCTTTCCTGGCCGTTCAGCGCTCTTTATCCTGCTTCTGACAGCATTGATGATGCCGATAGAAGTCACGATAGTGCCAATGTATTTCATGATGAACAAGATCGGAGCAAATGATTCACTTGTTCCGTTGATACTGATACCTATTTTCTGTTCGCAAGGAGCTTTCTCTGCATTCATGCTCAGACAGCACTTTATCACAGTGCCTAAGGAGCTGGAGGAAGCTGCCAGGTTGGATGGTTTGAAGCCCGCGGGAATATTCTTCCGCATCATGCTTCCAATTTCAGTGCCTGTGCTCAGCTCTGCTGCCATTCTTGCGTTCCTCTCTGTCTGGAATATGTATCTTGAACCACTCGTGTTCGTGTCAAGTCTCGACAAGTTCACACTGCCTCTATCGCTTTCGAACTTCAATGATACTTATGGCTTGCCACAGTGGAATTTACAGCTTGCCGCAACCACGCTTTCGGTAATACCTGTAATGATTTTCTATCTCATATTCCAGAATAAGATTTCCGATGCTATGGTTTCATCGGGCATGAAATAATAGGAGTTTTTCTATGGATACCAGGCTTGATTACGATGTTGTCTCTGTCGGAGGCGGTATTGCTGGCTCATTGGCAGCTGTCGCAGCTGCACGTCATGGTGCAAGGACGCTTATTGTGGAGGAGTCGAGTTTTCTAGGTGGTAGCCTCACTGTCTGCGGTACAGGTCCGATGATGACATTCCATGCTGGCGATAAGCAGGTCATCAAAGGGCTAGGAGAGGAGCTGATAGAACGGCTGAAGAAGAAAGGTCTTTCTCCTGGGCATACTTTCGATAGTACCGGATATACTTACACTGTGACGCCTTTCGATGCTGAAGGCATGAAGCGTGAGCTGGAGATTATGGCGGAAGAAAGCCATGCTGATATCCTTTTGCGTGCAAAGCTGATCAAAGCTGATGTCGAAGATGGCAGAGCTGTGTCAATCACAGTCTCTTCTCTGGGGTGCATGATCGATATCCGGGCTAAAGTCTTTATTGATTCTACTGGAGATGCGACGCTTCTCAAGCTTGCCGGAGTCCCAATTGAATCAGGCAGAAAGAAGGATGGTGTCAACCAGCCTATGACTATGAATTTCCGTCTTTCCTCTGTTGATATTTCCCGTATCAGGGGATTGATGGAAGAAGATGTGAATCTCTTCCCTTTCCTAAAGGATCATCCGAAGGGTTCGGAAAAGAAGGCAACAAGGCTTTCTTTCTCAGGTTTTCAGGATATCATGAAAGCGGGGATTGCCTCTGGTGAATTGGATATAGACAGGGATATTGTGCTTTGTTTTGAGACGAATAACTTGGACGAAGTCATTGTGAATATGACACGCATCCCGCGTCTCAATCCGCTTGATCCTTTTGATATCTCTCGCGCAGAGATTGAGGGACGAAGGCAGGTCTGGGAGATGTATGGCTTTTTGAAAAGGCACATTCCAGGTTTTGAGAACGCGGTTCTCATCTCCTCTGGCCCAAGAGTTGGTGTGAGAAGTTCTGGACGCATGGTGGGCGTTTACGCTATCACTGCGGAGGATATACTCTCGGAGACTAAGTTCGATGATGGCATTGCCTGCTGTGGCTATCCGATAGACATCCATTCGGATGGGCCTGTCACTGACAGCACATTCCTCCGATGGGGAGGGTACTATTCCATTCCTTACAGATGCCTTGTCAACAAGAGCGTAGAGAATATAATGGCAGCAGGTCGTGATATCTCTTGTACATTCGAAGCGCATGCATCGCTTCGTGTAAGTCCTTGCTGTACGGCAACAGGCCAGGCGGCAGGAACTGCGGCAGCGCTTGCTGTCAGGGACTCTGTCTCACCGCTTCAGGTTGATGTCCAAGAGCTCAGGTCAATGCTTAGAAAGGATGGTGCTGTTGTTGAATAGGAGAATCACTCTCTCTGATGTTGCGCTTAAGGCAGGGGTTTCCAGAGCAACGGCCTCTGCCGTTCTCAGCGGTAAAGCTGGTAAAGGAATCAGAGTCAGCGAAGATCGAATGAAGGATGTCATCGCGGCTGCCAATAGCCTTGGTTATGTGCCAAATACTGCAGCACAGCATCTGAAGAAGGGTGATGATAACCATATCATTGCACTCTTTACTTATGAGAATATCTTTCCTTCTGATTATGGCAGTGAGTACTATCATTTCTTCCTTGGTATACAGCAGGAAGCAGAAAGAGAGGATTATGATGTTCTCATTCTCAACAACTGGGCTAGGGATAAATCGAGAAGCTCGCGCATACGCTTGGCATCTGGTGCAATCATGATAGGTGTCAATCGTGATGACAGTGATATCAGAGCGCTGATCAGACAGGATTTTCCTCTTGTATTTGTAGGAAGAAGGGATATAGGTGAATCCCTCCCTATACATTTTGTCACATTTGCATATAAAGAAGCTGTAACAGAGATAATAGAACTTGTTTCTGCAAAGGCCAATGGTTCTATCTCTTATGTCTCATCCTGCTTCTCCTCCGCAGAGCCGTCTGCTGACAAGAGCTATTATCTTCATGAGAGTGCAGAGAAACGGGGTATAGAAGTCGTAGATATCGTTGTCAGTGATTCCCTTAGCGATGATGATATCCGGACAGTGCTTTCATCCTCTGTTGTCATCTTTGATAGATTGTTCATTGCAGATCTCTTTAAGAGCGCGTTCATGGCGCGTGGCATCGTCCCTGGCCGCGATATCTTTGGCGCAATCTTGGAAGATGATTGGATGAATACTCATAGCGAATGGACACGTTGGGAAAACAGACGCTCTGAACTGGGGGCACTCTCTGTAAGATACTTAGTCTCGCTTCTTTCCGGGAAAGAGATGATTCCAGAAGAGATAAAGATACCTATCATAGAGAGTCAGAGCACACTTGGTGTCTAGCTATCTTCTCGAAGTAATGCTTTTTCATGTCATCTTCGAAATCTTTATCGCATTTGTACTCTCTGCCAAGCACTGGAAGCCAGAGAGAGGGATCTTCCATGCATAGGTAGATAAAGACATTGTCACGGAAATCAGGAGAGAAAGCATTCACAAGCGTAGAGAACATTTTCTCTCTTATTGCGAGCGGATATGAGAATTTTCCCGCAGCTGGCGTGAGCTCCATTTCCAGTACTTTGCTTTCCTCTCCATTCTCTCTGAGTTTTCTGAGTACTGATTTCGTGAATATCAGCGTGCCGATGCCAATCATCATCACATCATCTGGTGAAAACATTGATTCAATCTTTCTGACAAGTTCAGGATACTCCTCGTTCCAACCTTTGAAATAGACCATCGGATGGATATGGAAGCCAACGAGATTGCCATTGTCTCTTGCTTTCGCTGCGTCTGATAAGCGTTTGTCGATAGAAGCTGTCAGATGCTCTTCTTTATTTGCAATAGTTGGAGCATTGAGGGACCACGTGAATACGATATTCTTAGGATATTTCCTGTCAAAGACATCCCTGCTGCTTTTGCTTTTCAGTTCTATGATAATCTCAGGATGTGCCTCAGCGAACGCGCTGAGTGCTGATAACGTCCCAAAATCATCGCCAAGTAGAAGCGAATCAGAGGCTTGGCCTGTTCCTATATGCCAAACATTGTCCGGGATGCTTAGATTGAGCAGCTTTTCTTTGAGATTTGATATCGTGTGTATTTCTTTTTCACTGTAGAAAGCCTGCACGGAACAGTAGGAGCATGAGAAAGCACATTGCTCTACAGGATCCATCGTCACAAGCTTGCAACAGCGTGTTTTCTCTCCATCTACAGGGCATGGACAACGGCCTAGAACTATGTCTTTCTCAATTGATATGATGCGGTTTTTCGGACGTGGATGAACTTGTGGCGTGAAATCTGAGTAGTCAGTCTCTTTGCTTCTGAGAGTTTGCATATATGCTCTAAGCGATGATATGAAAGCATCGCCTTTTCTTCCGTCTTTACGGCTGTCGATTGCATTATAATCTGCAATGGAAACAAATGGCTTTTCCTTCCACTGCCTTAGGTCAGCCTCGCTTTTGGCTATTTCCAGCTTCTGGCTTTCAGTGAAATGGTAGCGCTGGAACAACTGCGTCAGAGCTTCTTTTCTCGCGCTGTCGAATGAATCAATCAGTTCATCTAATGCCGGCATGTCAGGGATTATAGCAGAAAGATTCTTGGCTATCATGCCCAATTATTTGGTTTTATATGGAAGAAA
Source organism: Candidatus Ornithospirochaeta stercoripullorum (assembly GCA_017694595.1). Lineage (GTDB taxonomy): Bacteria > Spirochaetota > Spirochaetia > Sphaerochaetales > Sphaerochaetaceae > Ornithospirochaeta > Ornithospirochaeta stercoripullorum. The sequence goes on from JADIMT010000039.1 coordinate 16,627, forward strand.
TGAGAAACAGATTCCCGATTGCAAAACATTCAGTCACTGGCTAACATTCTTGCTATGTCTGAAAGCGCTAGGGATATTGCAAGAAAGCTACCGGAGAATCCGGGATGCTATTTGATGAAGAACAAGGAAGGAACTGTTATCTACGTTGGTAAGGCAAAGAACCTTAAACGTCGTGTGAATTCCTATTTCTTACCCAATCGCAATGTAAAGACAGCCGCACTGGTAGAGAAGATTGCTAATATTGATTACCTCATAACAGGCAATGAGTATGAGGCATTGATACTCGAGAACAATCTGATAAAGAAATACAATCCTCACTATAATATCCTCCTGAAAGATGGAAAGAGCTATCCAGTGATACGGATTACTAAAGAGGCCTTCCCCAGAATCTTCAAAACACGCAGGATAATAAAAGATGGTTCCAAATACTATGGTCCTTACCCTGATAACACAAGGCTGGATGAGTATCTGAAGATTGTTGAAGACAATTATCCTCTTCGTCATTGTTCTGGGCCATTGAAGGAGAGGAAAACACCTTGTCTTTATTATCATATACACAAATGTTCAGGGCCTTGCATCGGCGCTGTGACAGAGAAAGATTATCGTCAATATATAAAGCAGGTAGAGGATTTCCTCGATGGCGATGATTCCTCAATAATCCATCAGGTGGAGAAGGAGATGCTCAAGGCCAGCAAGGAGCTGGATTTCGAGACAGCGGCCAGAAAGCGCGATCAACTTAAGGCGCTTACAGTCGTTCAGAAGAATCAGATGGTCCAGGACTTCTCCCAGGACAGCAGAGATTACGTAGCGATAGAGATGAGAAGCTATTTATGCACAGTCTCCATTATGCAGTTTCGTTCAGGTCGTTTGATTGGCAAAGCCCTCTACAGGGCTGAATGTCTTGGAGATGAGACAGAGACGTTATTCTCATTTCTTGTCCAGTATTACAGCGATGGAGATACATTGCCGCAGGAGATCTTTGTCTCTTGCGATATCGATACAGAACTTCTTTCAAAGTATTTCAATGATGAACTCAAGTCATCTGTCTATATAACTGTACCAAAGGAAGGCAAGCATTACAGAATACTGAGAATGGCAGGAGAGAATGCTACAAGAGATGTGGAGAAACGTCTTAAAGAACTCGACAACACACCTGCTCTGGAGGTCCTGCAGAAAGAATTGGGGCTTGATGTGCTGCCACGCCACATTGAAGGCTTTGATATAGCGCAGCTTTCAGGAAAATATACAGTAGCTTCATTAATCGTCTTCCGTGATGGCAATCCATCGAATAAGGAGTACAGGCATTTTTCCATGAAGACACTTGATGGCAAAATCGATGATTTCCAGTCAATGAGGGAAGCTGTAGGCAGAAGGTATCAACGCTTGATGAATGAAGGTGCGGAAATGCCGGATCTCCTGATGGTTGATGGCGGAAAAGGGCAGGTCAGCGCCGCTCTGGATTCGCTCTCCGCTCTTGGATTGGATTTCCCTGTGATTGGACTTGCAAAGGAGCACGAAGAGATTGTCTTTCCTGGAGATAGGGAATCTCTTTTGCTGGAACATAGTAATCCTGGACTTAGGGTGCTTATAGCAGTGCGCGATGAATGCCACAGGTTTGCAACTTCATTCAACCAGAGGATGAGAAGCCGTGAGGCATCTTTTTCGCTTCTTGAATCGATTGATGGTATCGGACCCTCCCGTTCAAAGCGCATCATGCAGCAATATGGCTCGGTTGAGGCTATTCTCTCGCTATCTGCAGAGGAGCTTGCCAAAGGTGCTTCTATTCCAGTCTCTGTTGCGGAAAGAGTACTTCGTAAGCTTAACTTCTGATTAAAATTCCGTCTCAAGCGGAGATTTGTTGAGATTTATGTCCGTGCTTTTTCCTTTCCGCAGGATTATGTCGGCAATAATCGCTGAGAAGATGATGTTTATCCACTCGCTGCTGCTGTTCTTAACCCTGTCATCCATCGCAGTAAGATAGTTGATGATTCTTCTTGTATCGATTAGAGGATAGATGGCAGCTGCTTTTCTGAAAGTGCTTTGGTCACGGCCTTTGATGCCTTTGAGCTGAAAAGATGCAGTCTGAAGAACTTCAGCGTTTTCAAAGGCTATCTTTTCACTTATGCCTTTAGCTCTTTGCATCTCAAAGCTTTCCAGCATCCTGAAACGCGATGAAAGCACTGAGTAAGCACGACCTGCAGCTTGTGAATCAGAGGCGATGATGGATGTAAGAATTGATTCAGCTCTCGCGATATCACCATCGGCAATTGCCTGGAAGAGAGTACTTCCGTCCTCGCCTCTAGTTTGCAATGAGTATCGCTCGATATCCTCAGCTGTGATTATGTCCTTTGATTTATCAACCTGATGGAAATACAGGGAGAGCGCGTTCACTAGGTTTTTCATCTCAGCTGTGTTGTTGTCTACAGAGAAGAGTATTTCCTCAATGGCATCGCTGCCAATTCGGAAACCTTCTTTCTGGAAAGCATTCCTGATCCAGTCTCGTTTTTGGTTGTCGAACAGCTCCCAGAAGAACTGTACAGAAACGATGGATTCATCCTTGATGATTTCCTTGTTCAGCTTGGCTTTTGAACGTTCCGATGAGAGTATGACGAACTCTGCATCTTGCTGTCCTGATTTGAGAAACTGGACGATAGCTGTATCGAACGTGTCACGGGCTGTCCTGTTCTCGTATTGCTTTAGAATTACAAATCTGAAGGACGAGAAGAGAGAAGGCTGGGAGAGCGTTGCATCCAGATCTTCGCCTTTGTCATCTCCGACGAAGAGTGTGTGTATTTCCGCATCTGGATGCTCTGAGAGCACTCTCTTCTTTTCCTTTTGCAGCCAATCGGCTTTAAGACCTTCCTCTGGCCCCATCAATATGTAATTCACTTATTCCTTCCTTTATAGGCCCTCTGTATGCCGATTAAGCGACCAGCTGCGATAAGATTGTACTTTGAGACTTTTATGATCCCCATTGTATCATTCTCTGGCCACAGTTCCACGTATTCGTTGCCAGCCGGATGATACTTTCGAAGTTCAAGCGGCCTGTTGTCGTCAGAGAAAGCGGGTAGGATTATATCATCCTGATTGATTTTTGTGACGCCTTTTTCCATCAGCGCTATATCACCAGGCAGTATTCCCGCATTTCGCATGGATTCTCCAGTCACGCGGAATGCGAATGTATTCTTTTCAGCAAGAGCTCTCTTGATGAAGATCTTGTCTGGAGCAGAATCTTCTTCTATCTCCTGCAGCGTAGGCTCTGATTGATAAAATGAGACGGGGATGTTTTCCCTTTCTTTTCTCTCTTCAAGAGGAAATGCAATTGAACGCAGTTCTTTATCATTTCGCTCAAGCATACCTTTATTTACCAGCGCTACTACTACACAACGGGCAGCATAATGCGAGAAACCGAACTCATCTCCTATCTCACGCAATGTTGGAGAACGTCCATTCGAGAGTATATATGACGAGATGAAGTCCAGCACTTCCTGCTGCCTTTGTGTCAGTTTCTTCAATTCTCAAATCTCCTTTGGAAAAGATTCTCGATAGCTTCAATAGCCTCTTTCTCATCAGGACCGGAGACAATGCATGTAAGCTTCGTCTTATATGTTGCCCCAAGTGTGATAACGCCCATTATTGATTTGGCGTTAATCTTCATATTCTCTTTTTCAAAGAAGATATCAGAGGCAAATTGTGATGATGTCTTGGCAATTTCTGCAGCTGGACGGGCATGGATGCCAGCTCTGTTGAGCACTTCTAATTCTTTACTGATCAATTCCTGTCTCTCCTGTTGCATCGTCGTCAGAGAAGTACATCTTTCTTGCTGCTTCGCTTTCAAGCCACTTCAGCACGTTCTGGTCGAATTCCTTCGATGAGAAATATCCTAGTTTCTTCAGCCTTTCATTTCTGGCAGCTGTTTCGATGAGAATAGGTACATTCCGTCCGGGGCGTACAGGAATGACAATCTTTGGAATTGTAATGCCAAGGAACGTATCAGTAAGAGAATCTCCAATCCTGTCATATTGCTTGCTTGAATCCCAGGTCTCCAGGAAGACAGAAAGCTCAACTTGCTTTTTCTCTCTGATGGCTCCAACACCGAAGAGATTTGTCAGATTTATGATTCCAAGTCCCCTGATTTCCATGTGATGAGCAAGCATGGGATTCTCTCCAGAGCCAATCAGGAAGGAGTCTGAGATATTCTTCAGCTTTACAGTGTCATCGCTGATGAGCCTGTGCCCTCGTTCTATCAACTCAAGGGCTGTCTCGCTCTTGCCGACTCCACTATCACCGGTGATGAGCACGCCGATGCCATAGACTTCTACAAGAACGCCATGGATTGTCATTGTAGCGGCAAAGACTTCATCCAGCTGTGAATATAGTCTGCGCGAGAAGTCCGATGACTCTAGCGGGGTGGAGAGGATTGCTGTTGCGTTTTTCTCAGCGAGCTCGACGAAGTGCTCTGATGGACGATAATCTCCAATGAAGATGAAGCAGGGCACATTGTACGCAAAAAGCTTTTCGATATTCCCATACTCATTCTTCTCTTCAAGAAGATCGATATAGGATTGTTCGCTTCTGCCAATGAGTTGGATACTGTCTCCTGAAAAGCTGACGAAATAGCCAGAGAGCGCAAGACCGGGGCGTGCAATCTTAGCATTCTTTATTGTTCTCGACAGACCTGAACGACCTGCAATGCATGTCAGCTGAAGATGATTATGTTCCTTTAAATCAAGATCCAAGAGATCGAGGACTGTAAATTCCTTCATGCTATGAAGTATAGCATAAAGATGAAAAGAAATAAGGACCGCCTCCCAGACGGTCCTGCTAAAAGCTCTACAGCTTCATCGTCTTCTCTTTTTCCTTCTTCGCTGCCGCTTGGATTTTATCAGCGAGAAGCTCTATGCCTTCATACAGCTCATAAGCATCTTGTGAGACTGCTTTCTCTTTCTTCCAAGTAAAGTGCAGCGTTGCTTCCAGATGGAATCCGATGCCTTTGCTCTCCTTTGTTGCTGTGATATCGAGATCATGCAGATAGTCATCTGCAAACGCAAGCTTTTTAAGCTTCTTGTCAAGGAATTCTTTGTCTTCATCGGTTGGTGAGAAACCGATGCCTCTGAACGTAAGATTCATAGGCTTCCTCCTTTTTCATATTGTATCCCAGCTTTGATGAAAGCACAAAAGAATATTGTTTGTATTCTTTTTAGGCAGATGACGAAGAGTATGTCCGTCATTTGCTCCTGGAAAAAGAGGAATCTATATCTAGTTCATGACGATACTTGCTGACAGTACGACGCGCAGCTGTGATTCCCCTCTCTTTCAGAATATCACTGATTTTCTGATCTGAAAGCGCTTTGCCTGTCATGTTCTCGTCAATGATTTTGCGGATCATCTCCTTGACAGCGTTCCTGGACAAATTGCTATCGTTTTCCGATTTTACAGCTGCTGAGAAAAACGAACGCATCGGCCAGATTCCGAAATCTGTATCGATATATTTTGAACTAGCTATACGACTGACAGTTGCTTCATGGACGCCGATTTCATCAGCAACACTTTGCATTGTAAGGCCTTTAAGATAGAGCGGGCCTTTCATGAAGAAATCTCTTTGCTTATCCATCAGTACTGCTCCAGTCCGTTCCAGCGTGCTGGCTCTCATCTCTAGCTGGCTGATTAGGCTTTTTGCTGAATTCAGATTCTGCCTGATGAATTTCTCAGCTTCTTTTCCTTCTCTTGATTCAGCGTTTTTATACTCCTCCGCAAGTTCTTCATACTCGTGATCTATGGATACAGAGGGTAGTGAATCGTTTAAGAGATGGAGAGTCAGTACCCCATTCTCTTTCTTTATAGAGAGTTCTGGGATTATGTAATTCTCATACCCTGAACTGAAGCCGGAAGCAGGGTAGAGCGTAAGTGTGCGCAGAAAGCCCAGTAAAGCTTCTATCTCCTCTTTATCTGTCTTCAATGCTTTTGCAACTGCATCAAGCTTGCCTGCGTTCAGTTCCTCGAGCTTGTCGTAGATCATCGCTGTGAGTATTGAGAGTTCCTCATCGCTAATTCCCTTGTTTCTAGCTTGGATGATCAGAGAGTCCCTTGCGTCCATTGCTCCGACACCGCTTGGATCCATTGATTGAATCAGGCTTACAGCTTCGTGGACATATGCAAGATCTTTTTCTTTCACGATGGATTCTGGAGGAGCTGGAAAGAAGCCATGGTTATCGAGAGCTGTAATCAGTGTCTCCGCAGTTTTTTTGACCTCACCTTTGGTTTTCATTTCGCCAAGTTGGGTCAACAGATGCTGCTGCAATGTCTCAGAAGAGGAGATGATGCTTTCAATCCAGTTTGTCTCTTTTTTGTCATTGTCGCTGAGGCCTGAGTTATCGCCATAGCTTTCTCTTCTGTCAGTATAGTTTCTGTATTCATTGGCGAACCTGTCGTAAGAGGCAGTTCTGTCATTGACGACAATGACCGGATTTGTTTCGGCTTCTTTTTTTATCTTCTCTCTGAGTTCTTCTGTGGAAAGCGATAGAATCTCCATAGTCTGGATCAGTTGCACACTGAGCTTGAGCTCCTGTTTCTGTGACAGCTCCAGACCTTGTTGAATCATGTGCTCTCCTTGTCGAAATCCTTGCCAAAATAGATTTCTTTTGCCTCTTCATTGTTCAAGAGCTCTTCTTTCGTGCCTGAAACAAGAATCTCTCCATCGGAGATGATATGAGCAGTTGTTGTGATCTCCAACGTATCACGGACATTGTGATCTGTGATGAGGATGCCGATTCCGGAAGCTGCTAGAGTACGGATTATCTGCTTGATTTCATAGACAGCTTTCGGGTCGATGCCTGCAAATGGCTCGTCGAGAAGGAGGAACTTCGGCGATGTCGCAAGGGATCTGGCAATTTCAGTTCTTCGCCTCTCTCCGCCTGAAAGCGTATAGCCATATTGCTTCCTGACTTTCTCCAGACCGAAGTCAGCAATGAGCTTCTCTTCCAGATCTTTGCGCTCCTGCCGGGACATGTGATCCTGAGTCTGCAAGACAAGGCGTATATTGTCCTCTACTGTAAGCTTGCGGAAAACAGAGGCTTCCTGTGGCAGATATGCGAGTCCCATTCTTGAGCGTTTGTGCATGGGAAGTTTCGTAATGTTGTTGCCATCAACCATTACAGTACCTCCATCTGCTTTGATGAAACCTACAATCATGTAGAATGAAGTTGTTTTTCCAGCTCCATTTGGTCCCAGAAGTCCCGTGATATCCCCAGAAGACATGGAGAAGGATACGTTTTTCACAACGTGCTTCTTGCCATAGAATTTAGAAAGATGATCGACTGTCAGTTCAGCCATTTATCGTTCCCTTTATCCTGCCATCGAGCGAGATGCTCTCCGTGTCCAGATCCACGCTGATGACTTCTGCTTCGTATCTGTCTCCATCCCAGTTGATTGAGGCCGAACCTCTCAGCTGGAGCGTGTTGTCGGAACGGGAGAAGATGACGCTTTCTGCATTGCAGCGCATTATTCCGTTATCATCAGTATCCTTAAGCAATGTGACATCCTTGTCCAGCTGCAAACGCTCATCGTTTAGAGAGTACTCCAGAGAAGCACCTGTCGCTGATACTTCATTCGTGATATCTTCCACTTCATACCATGATGAGATAAGAATACGTTCCTCGCTTCTGTCATACCAGATAGAGGATGTACGTATCGTGATGCCACGCTCAGCATCTAGCACAGAAGCGTTGCCGCTGCATGTGACAAATCTCCAGCCATCGCCAGAGAGTGTTATCTCATCTGCTGCGATTTCCATAGAGCCGACGGTCACTGTAGCTCCCTCCGACAGCACGACGTTTTCTCTTCCATTGCGCAGGACTATGGAACTTTCTCCGCCTGAAAAAGTGATGTTATCAGCGAAGAGTAGGGAAGGAATGAGCAGAAGAAGAATGATTGCAGCTTTTCTCATAATTCGAATACTCCTTCTGTAATTGTGCGGAAAGCGTAGACTTCCTCCAAGAGATCTCCTCTGAAGCCTGTGCCCGCAAAGACACCATCTTCAGAGCTTACGCGTACATTGCCATCTGCTTCGATTTCCCCGTTCTCGCTATCGAAGATAAGGCTTTCAGCTTCTATCATCATATCACCGGAAGAGGCTTTAAGGCTAACGCCACCAGAGAGATTCATCGTCCTGCTATCTGTGTCAATCTCACCATGGCCGGCACTACCTTCTACAGCTATGCTTCCGTCATCATTGTACGATGTGAATGAGATATTCTCGACAATTGCTTTGTGGTCATGTGAGAAGAATGTCATTCTGGTACTGTTTATATAGATAGGATTCTCATCCCTCTGTCCGAGAGTGTAATCAGCATTTTCAAGGATTATATCAGGCAGTACAGCCTTTTCATGGCTTTCTTCGTCTCCGCTGCGGAATGAACAAGAGGTAATCAAAAGCAGCGAGAGTGCGATTAATAACAGTTTTCTCAATCCGTTCTTTCCTCTTTCTCGATTATTCTTGGTGTATATTTTTCCTTTTTTACGCGAAAGAATATGGCAGCAATGATGAAGCCAAGCCCTACAGCAAGAAGAGAGCAAAGCAGCTTTATACCTTCGTTTCCAGAAATGAGCGAACCTATGAAGTAGCCTGGGATGAACATCAATAAAGGCAGTCCAAGGCTCATGAATACTGTTAGGAGCGTCTTTCCTGGAGGCATGTCGATAATGGCTTTGTCACCTTCTTCCAACTCGATGCCTTCAGGGTTCAATACTTGGAAAGAAGATTTCTTGGATGTGCAGAAAAAGGAAGCTTTGCAGCCCTCGCACAGCGATTTATCGCAACCTGCCATCATTTTTCCATCTTTGATCTCTTCGATAGTGACTGTTTGTTTCACGCCATTGCCTTCTCTTGTGGCTTTTTTATCTCCACATGTCTCATTATACGCGTAATACCAGCTGCCAGTCCTGTTGTCTCATCTATATCGACAACAACACCTTCGATTATGCCATCATTCCAGTTTTCCTGGCTTCTTACTGGAAGAAGTGACTTCAGCTTCTTTATCTCAACTTCTGGGTCGAAGCCTCCAGCTGACATGAAAGAACCAACTCGACCGATGTCAGTGATATATGCAGTTCCTTTTGTTGTCACGCTTTCATCAGCCGTGATGACTTTAGAATGCGTACCAATGACAGCAGCAGCCCTTCCATCAAGATAGAATTTCATAGTCTTCTTCTCAGCGGTGGTAGCTGCATGGAAGATTACGATAGGAATCTCTTCTGGGTTCGTCTCCTTAAGCTTTTTCAGTATGCTATCAGCTGTAAAGAATGCATTCTGGATACTCTGCCGGGGAAAATTCGCATTTCCCTGTATGTTGATAATCGCGAACTTCCTGTCTTTAATCATGACATGTCTATATCCATGACCTGGACAGAGCGGAGGGTAGTTCGCAGGACGTAGGATGAAGCCGGCTTTTGGTACGAATTCAACCATGTCGATTTTGTAAAAGAGCTTTTCACCACCAGTTATTGTGTCCACTCCCAATTTGCCAAGCTGCAGAGAGTGTGCTTTGCCAAGCCCAAAGCCGTTCGTCATGCCCTCGCCATTGGCAATCGTATAATCTATATTGTACTCCGTCTTCAAGGAAGCTAAGCCTGCTTTAAGTGCTGCGATGCCCGGTCTTCCTGTGACCTCTCCAAGGAATAATAACCTTATCATGGAAGTGAGAATACCTGTATTCAGATTAAGTTACAATCTTACTATATGTTTTTTTATTGAAAGTGTTGCATAGATTGGCAATCATAAGTAATATCTATTAGGTCTACGCCCAGATGGCGGAATTGGTAGACGCGCTAGTTTCAGGTACTAGTCTCCGAAAGGTGATGGGGGTTCGAGTCCCCCTCTGGGCATGCTTCTAAATCATTGCAGAACATTTAATTATGAAAATCTGAAGGGACATGGGTATGCCTGAATTTCTTTTATTCAGTTGTGACACTGTACCTTTTTGTTAGTGGCTTGATTATTTGCAATCAGGGAAAAAATAGCTGTAGCCACAGTTCTTGGCAAATAATTGGTTACGTCTATCTTTCTTTTTGTTCTATACATAAAAGTGTGGGATTACTATAAACCAATACAAACAAAGAGATGAATAAAAGGGTTCAATCCTGTAGAGTTTGAATAAGCCAAAAAGAAAAACTCAGAGGAAGAACCCTATGGAAGATAGTATCACCATCAGGCATGAGCTGTCATCATTCAGCGTGACAGAAGA
>JADIMT010000040.1 GCA_017694595.1 Candidatus Ornithospirochaeta stercoripullorum
CTTCAAGCTCTTTGACTTTCTGACGGAGCACATCGACTTCAGAGCATTCCTCCTTAGTCTCTGTTTCTTTTGCTTCTTCAGCAGCTACTGCAGCACTTTCTTCCTTTTTTTCTTCTTCAGCCATTTTTCCAAAGCCTCGTTTATTCTTTTTACGTTTTTTCATCTGTGAAAATTGCCATAAGGCACAATGGTAAATTAACAACAGTAGAGAAAATGGTCAAACAGTGTCTTATTTCTGAGGTAGAATCGTAATATGAAAACAGTAATTGTCGATAGCTATGCCCTGAATCCAGGCGATCTCTCCTGGGAAGGCTTTGAAAGCATTGGAGACGTGCAGATCTTCAAAAGCACATCCGATGAAGAATTGATTGCAAGATGCAAAGATGCAGATGCGATACTGACGAACAAGGTTCCATTCACAAGGAAAACCATGGAGCAACTTCCAAATCTCAAATATATCGGAGTCACTGCGACAGGTACGAACATCATCGATGTCAAAGCCGCAAACGAGATGGGAATAATCGTCACAAACGTCCCCGAATACAGCACTGACGGAGTTGCTGAATCTGTATTTGCTTTCATTCTGGGATGGAGCAGGAACACGTTCCAGCACTCACAGATGGTCAAAGATGGAGGCTGGCAGGCTTCTCAATGCTTCTCCGCACCCCGCTTTCCTATCATGGAGCTGAAAGGAAAAAGAATCGGAATTGTCGGAATGGGACATATAGGGGCGAAGACTGCTTCCATTGCAGAAGCATTCGGCATGGAGGTTGTCTACACATCCCGAAGCCAGAAAGAAGAAGCTGAAGAGCGCGGCTATAAAAGGATTACGCTTAAGGAGCTTCTCTCCACTTCTGATTTCATCACGCTCCACGTTCCACTGAGCAAAGAAACTGAGAATATGATCGGCGAGAAGGAATTGCGAATGATGAAGAAAAGCTCATTCCTGATCAATACAGCCCGTGGCGCTCTTATCGATGAAGAGGCACTATACAATGCACTCAAAGATGGAACGATAAGCGGAGCTGGGCTTGATGTAATGAGAGAAGAGCCACCGAAGAAGCCCTCTCCTCTCTTTACATTGCCCCAGTGCGTGATCACGCCTCACATCGCATGGAGCGCAAAAGAGACGCGGCAGAGACTCATGAATGCAGCACTTGAGAATCTTGTCTCTTTCATGATTGGCACACCTAAAAACATTGTCACTCAGTAAGTGAAGAGGAGGCTCTCACCTCCTCTTGCTCACTCGTCATCGTCAAGATTCACTTCTTCTACATTGCCTGTGAAGATGTCATCGGGAAATTCTTCAATCATCTCCTCTGGCTTTTTCTGCTGCACGGCAGGAGATGCTTTAGGTTCCTCCTTTGACTGCTCTGCTTTCTTCCTCTCCTTCTCAAGGTTGGAGATCTGCAGCTTCAAGCGTACAAGAGCAGCTTCCTCGCTGATTCTAGCGCTCTTCGACTTTTGCATCTCATCATTGAGCATCGAAAGCGTCTTGTTCCTCTCTTCAATCTCGCTATCGAGCCTTCCACGGTCCTGCTGCGCGGAGAACAACTCCTCGCGTGTTGAGGTTATTGTCTCAGAAAGCTTCTGAAGCTGTTCTTCAGAAATCCGTATCTTTCTGTCGAGTTCCTGCAGCCTCTCTACAGAATCCTGTATCCTCTCCTGTTCGCCTTGGGAAAGCAGTGTAATGGTCTCACGCGTGTCGTTTATGCGATCCGCAATCGCTTTGACGAAGGCATCTGCATCGCTTTTCATGCGTTCATAACGCTGATTGACGCCTTCAAGCATCTCTGAAAAGCTCTTAGAAACAGCCTCACGCGATGTCTCGATGAATGATGTGCGGTCGTTATCGAGAGAGAATCTAGCGTTCTCAATATTGCGCAGCGCTTCCGCAACGGTTTCTTTTGTGTTATCAGCAGCCACCGCCTGTTCCCTGCCCAATGCCTCGAGAGCAGAGGAAAGCGAGCCCCTCTCCTCTTCAAAACGGGCGATCACACTCTCCAAAGAAGCTTCAATATAATGCTTCTGCTCTTCGATGAATGAAGTGAACGCGTTCTTCTTCTCCTCTGATATCTCTCCCAGCTGACCTGTAAGCGACTCTGCATTGCTCTTAAGCACACTCTCTTTCTCAGCAAGTGACTCAACAGCCTGTCTTGCAAGCTCTTCAATAGCATTTTTCGCAGATGAGATGGATGAATCCGTCTCCGCAGCAGCCTCAGAGCGCTTTCTATCAAGCTCCCGAGAGAACAAGAGTGCTGCATTCTCGCCTTCACTCTTGATGCCATCACGTATAGCTGTCAGTGAATCAAGAGTGGATGCAAGCTCACTTCTATATTCCTCAAGCTCTGTTTTACCTTCCTCAAGGCTCCTTATAATGCTATCCCTGCGGTTTTCCGTGTCCACAGCAAGCGTCTCAGCCTTCTTGAGCTCTGAATCGGAGAATGTCTTGAAATCAGCTCTCTCCTGACTGACGAACGATGCAAACGCTTCTCTCGTTCTTTCCATCTGGGAAGAGAAATCGCTGAGCATAGATGCATTCTCGCTCTTCTGGTTCTCTGCAGCTGTCTTAAGGCTCTCCTGTGTCGCAGCAACAAGACGCACATATTCAGCTTTGAGATCCTGAAGCTGATTCATGCTTATCTCCACTTCCTGACGGAAACTGTCCATCTTCTCGTTGACAGCTTCTATCTTATTCACTTCCTGCTGCACTACAGAGATTCTTGCTTCGACCTGATCCGTTGCGCTCCTGAGCTTCTCCAGTGCGTTCTTATACTCAGCGCAGACAGATTGCAGCGCAGCAAGATCCTCCTGGTAATCCGAAAGCGTACGCAGAGAATCGCTGATCTGTTTGACCATATCTTCAGCCTGCTGCGTGGAAGCTTCCACATTCTGCTGACATTCCTTTGCGGTTGTTCGCATTCTGTCCAGCGTTGACGCTGACTCCGTACGGAATGCAGCCTGCTGCATCGTAATCATCTTTGACATTCTATCATTCCTGATATTCCGCCTGACGATAAGCACAAGAATCAAGCTCAGCAGAAACGAAATAAGAAGGATCAGGGCACCGAATAAAAGCAACTGGGAATCAATCTGCATAACGACCTCTAAAGAACTATCTTTCTGAATTCCTCCCAAGAGGAAAAGATGACATCAGCTTTATTATACACTTTGACAGAACGAGAGATAAGTGCTGTGTGCATACCAATATTCTTAGCTCCATCAATATCCTTACTGCGGCTATCACCAGTGTAGAGCGCTTCATCTGCTTTCACGCCTAACGCTTTGAGCATCTGAGAGAAAGGACGTGAAGATGGCTTGAGCGCTCCATAATCCTCAGCTGAAGCTTTGAAATCGAATAAATCCGCTATTCCAAGCGCCTCAAGCTTTGATAGAAGAGGAAAATCAGAGAGAGCCGCGATTATGTAACCTTCACGCTTAGCTTCCTCCAATGCCTCTCGTACACCATCGAATGGCTTTATGTTCTGGAACAGCTTCTCCCATGGCTTTCTGAATACGTCCTCTTCCTTGGAGATGAAATACGAACTATCCCGGCCTGGATACATCATCTGGCTCTCTTTCTCGCGAAGAGCTGCGAAATCTGCACAAGAACCTTCAGAAAAACCTGTTTCCTGCCTCAAACGCTGTCTCATCGAGTTGTACTTGATAGCAAATGGCAAATGAGCAAGGGACGAAACTGCAAGCCGGATCATCATCTGGTTTTTAGGATAGAAAGTCCCATCTATATCGAAGCAAAGCGCTTTGATGCCATGGTCAGAAGCATAGCCCATTACTTTCTTCTCCCTTTCTTCTGTCCCGAGTTGCGTACGATAGTCTCAGCCCGTTCCCTGGCTTTGCCCGTTCTGGCTTTGCCACCTGGCTTGCGAGCTGTTCCCTTAGGCTTATTCTTGCCACGCTCGGCGGAAGCTTTCATCACGCTCTGTATGCGCTGCTCAGTTTTTGAAGGACCATTCTCATTGAGGCTAGGATTCCTGCGTCTCTCACGTAAAGAGATTTCGACAGGAATGTTCGCAAAGCCGAAATCTTTACGGATCATGTTCTTCAAATAGGAAATGTAAGACTCAGGGAAAGCATGGACCCTATTCACGAAGAACAGGAATCGTACAGGAGCGGCACTGACTTGCGTCCCATAAAGCACTTTGTAGTGGCCAGCCGCCCCACGCGGAGGTTCATTATCCTTTGTCCAGGTTTTGAGCGCAGTATTCAAGACAGATGTATCGATGCGCTTATTCAGCTGTTTCCAGACACTCCAGACCATATCGAGGAGCTTTCCTATATCGATGCCTTTGAGCGCAGAGATAGGCATCAGAGGCGCAAATGAGAGCACAGGGAACAGGAATCTCACTCTATCCTTGATTGCTTCTATCTCATTGGGAATGCCGGAGAGCAAATCCATCTTATTGAGGACAAGGATGACACCTTTTCCTCTGCGGACTATCAGATCGGCAATCTTCTTATCCTGCTCTGTTATGCCTTCTGTGATATCGACCATCAAAAGAACGACATCCGCTTCCTCTATTGTCTTGATAGCCCTGTTTACTGAATAGTATTCAACATCCTCTTCGACCTTTGTCTTTCTCCTGATTCCAGCTGTATCTAGAACTGTATACTCAGTGCCTTTATAGATGAACGTACCCCTCATGACATCCCTTGTCGTGCCAGCTATAGGACTGACGATTGAGATATCGCGGCCAGTGAGCAGATTCATAAGCGTTGATTTCCCTGTATTTGGCTTGCCAAGGATAGCGAGCTTCAGCGTCTCTGGCTCTTCAGGAATTTCCTCACTCCTCTCGAGATCCAGAATACCAAGAAGGCTGTCCTCAAGCTCCTCGATGCCAGTACCATGGGCAGCAGAGATACCAACAACCCTCTGATAGCCATATGAGAAGAAGTTCCAGACAAGATCATCACGCCGGGGATCATCCACTTTGTTGACTGCAAGGACGACTTTATCCGTATAGGGCCTCAGTTCTTCCACAAGCATCAAGTCCTCAGCTGTCACTTCAGTACAATCCATCAGGAATATGATTGCATCGCTCTGGCTTAGAAGAGAGAGAGACTTATCTGTAACAGCATGGTCAATTCCTTCTTTATCGAGCTTGACTCCACCAGAGTCAACAAGCGTTACTGCGTTGTTGCCCAAGAGCCAGCGTTCAGGAATCGGGTCGCGTGTCACGCCTGGAGTTGGATCAGTAATAGCTCTGCGCTTGCCTATCAGGCGATTGAACAACGTTGATTTTCCAGCATTCGGCCTGCCAATAATAGAAACAAGTGGCAGTGTCGTGTCGATATCAGCTTTATTTCTTATATCAAGTTTCTCCATATATTCCTCACTGCAGATTATGAGCTTTGTTGAACTCTGTCAGAGATTCCTCTACTTTAGTTGCATCGGAAAGAGAGAGTATCCTATCAGCCAATTCACGGCAACTGTCATAGCTAAGTGCTCTGACATGCTTCCTCACATCAAGCACAGAATGAGCAGTCATGGACAGTTCCTCAAAGCCTAAGCCTATCAACAAAGGAGTATATTCAGGATCTCCCGCCATCTCACCGCATATTGAAAGCGATATACCAGCCCTCTTCGCTACATCTGAAACATATTTCAAGAGACGCAGAACTGCAGGATGCAGCGGTTTGTAAAGATAAGCTATCTTCTCGTTACCCCTGTCCACCGCGATAGTGTACTGTATCAAGTCGTTCGTTCCGATGGACATGAAATCGACAAGGCCAGCCAAGACATCCGCCGTGATAGCAGCAGATGGGGTTTCA
This sequence comes from Candidatus Ornithospirochaeta stercoripullorum, assembly GCA_017694595.1. Lineage (GTDB taxonomy): Bacteria > Spirochaetota > Spirochaetia > Sphaerochaetales > Sphaerochaetaceae > Ornithospirochaeta > Ornithospirochaeta stercoripullorum. The sequence goes on from JADIMT010000040.1 coordinate 5,791, forward strand.
ATCATCGTTCCTATCTTCATGTTCTCATCGAATGCTATTCCCCTCTCCCTGCACTCAGCCTTGACTTCCTCGAGAAAAGCGAGAACATCCATCAGTTCCTCCGAGCCTGAAATCATCGGGAACATCAAGCGAACAGATGGAGAGATAGCAGAAGCTCTGAGTATCGAAATCAACTGGGCACGGAAGATATCCTTACGCTCCATGCAAAAGCGCACAGCACGCCAACCCAGAACAGGATTTGCCTCTCCTTCCGCCATATCATCAGCCATCTTATCACCGCCAAGGTCATAAGTGCGGAATGTCACAGGACCTATTTCTCCGATACTGGCTGCCACTTTCTCATAAGCTTCCGCATTCTCTTCCTCACTGCTGTTGAGATTGCCAAGCACCATGAATTCAGTACGGAAAAGACCTACACCTTCAGCTCCGGCTTTTATTGCGCTCTCTATACCATCAACCCCCTCGATATTACACATAAGGTGGATATACCTGCCATCGAGAGTAACAGATGGCAATACAGCATCTTTCAGAAGCTCCTTCTCGATACGTTTGGCAATTCCCTTCCTTGCCCGGAAACGCCTTATCGTCTTCTCATCAGGATTGATGATAGCAATACCTTCCTTGGAGTCCAGTGCTATCGTATCGCCATCTTTAGTCTTTGATGAGATATCACCAAGGCCAAGGATAGCTGGAATCTCGTCGGAGTGGCACAATATTGCGATATGGCTAGTAGGGCCTCCTGTATCAAGCAAGATAGCCAGCACATTGCTCTTATCCATCTGCATCAGCTCTGAAGGTGTAAGATAATCAGCAACAATAACCGAAGGCTCAGAGACCATTACAGCAGTTGAAATCCCTTCAATCGCTGAAAGAAGAAGACTTTCCGCATCTCTTATGTCATTGATACGCTCAGCGAAATAAGAGTTGCCCAGAGCAGCTAGCGCGGAAGTATATTTCTCTGTAGCAGCTTCCACAGCCCAGGACGCATTATAATGCCTGTCTATGATGTTATCCTTCACTAAGGCAAGTACATCAGGATCTGTAAGCATGCTCTCATAGACAGAGATCATATCGCGTTCCTCTTTCGTCGTTGCTTTGATGCCACGAATCTCTTCCAGTACGTTTTTGTGGGCGCTCTGGAACGATTCAAGCTCCGAAACAGGATCATCTGTCAGCGTGTGCTCGACATTTCCAAGGACTGTATGACGAAACACAGCTGCTTTACCAGTTACAATACCTGGAAATACTCCTATGCCTTTCTTCTCTTCCATATAGATAATATCGCACAACAAAGACAGAGGAGGAATAGAAAGAAAACAATTCTTTACACTTCGTGGTAGAATAATGCTATGGGAGATAGAAATAAGAGAATCTGGCCGTTTCTGCTTCTTCTTGCGTTCACAGCCGCATTATCTGCAGCTGTCCTCTTCATCAGATTCCCATACATCATCAGTCTGGTGGCAGAATACAAAAGCAATGAAGCTGATACCAACGCTACACTTGAGATAGAGAGAGCACTCTTCAAAGATGGTGAGGAAGTCTTCTCTCCTTATGCATTGAAGGAATGGGGAAGAGATACATTGCATTTAGCTGCAGAAGCTGCAATCGCTCCTGTTACAAGCAAAGAGAAAGCAGAAGGCCTTGTATCATATGTTCCCAAGAAGACACGTTTGATAGGCATCTCGGAAAGGGACGGATATATCTTCATCAACTTAAGCGATGAGATGGAAAAAGCCTCCGAAGAGGCTTTCAAAGCGATAGAAGATACTATCATGAGGGCTGTGCCAAGCAAAGCTCTACGCTTCCTCATCGAAGGCGAAGAGATAGAGCTACCTGTCAATTCTCTCAATTGATACCGCTTTGCCCGTTGTCGCATCCGCTTCTATCACAACACCTTGTATATGGGATTCGCCTGAAGCAACCTCGCTTTTGATTGGAAGCTGGGTCAACTGTCTTTCTATGCTTTTCTGTGGATCTGATCCGATTACAGCATCTGTGACGCCAGTAATCCCCAAGTCGGTTATATAAGCACAACCGCCAGGAAGGATTTTTTCATCAGCTGTCTGCACATGCGTATGGGTACCAACAACAGCAGTGACTCTGCCATCGAACGCGAATGCGAAAGCCTCTTTCTCAAGCGTGTCTTCAGCGTGGAAATCAACGAAGACCAGCGGTGTCTCCTTCTTTATATCCCTCAGGACTTTATCAACACGCTTGAAAGGATCATCTATAGGAGACATCATAACGCGGCCTTGGGCATTTATGACAGCGATTGTGAAAGCGCCCTTCTTTCTGACTGTATAACCATGGCCAATACATGGCTCAGGATAATTCAGAGGACGGAGTATATCATCATTGCCTTCAAGAATGGAGAAAATCTCATCTTTCTGCCAGATATGGTTACCACTGGTGATGACATCAGCACCCATCTTCTTCAGATTCTGGTAATCCTGAACGGCAATGCCAAATCCAGCAGAGGCGTTCTCACCATTGATGATGACGAAATCCGCTTTCACATCTCTGACCAGAGAAGAGAGCCCCAAGAACAGGGCTCCCATACCAGCACTTCCAGAAACGTCCCCAAGCATGAGGACTCGTACATGCTCTTTCACTTAGCGTACTCCACAACTCTAGTCTCTCTGATAATCGTAACTTTGATCTTGCCAGGGTATCTGAGTTCAGCCTCAATGCGTTCCGCGATTCCTCTGGCAATCTTCTTAGCGCTCTCATCGGAGACCATATCGCTGTTGACCATGATTCTAAGCTCGCGTCCAGCCTGAATTGCGAACGCGTTATCAACACCTTCAAAGCCTTTCGCGATATTCTCAAGAGACTCGAGTCTCTTGATGTAATTATCCAGACTTTCACGGCGTGCGCCAGGACGGGCTGCCGAGATAGCATCCGCGACTTGGACGATAACAGCCTCAGGACATGTAGGCTCAGTATCATTGTGATGTGCAAGAATACAGTTGATGACTTTAGGATCCTCGCCAAGCCTCTTTGCAAGCTCAGCACCAATCTCCGCATGATTAGCTTCGCTCTCTGTCTCAGCACCTTTACCGATATCATGCAGAAGGCCACCGCGCTTTGCAATCTCCGGATCTGCACCCACTTCAGAAGCAATCATGCCAGCAAGTATTGCCACTTCCTTAGAATGCAGAAGCACATTCTGTCCATAACTGGTGCGGAAGTGAAGTCTGCCAAGGTTTCTGATCATCTCAGGTCCCATGTTATGGAAACCAAGATCAAAGACAACCTTCTCGCCTTCATCGACAATAATCCTGCCAACTTCCTTAGAGACTTTGTTGACCATCTCTTCAATTCTTGCAGGATGGATGCGTCCGTCCTGAACCAGACGCTCGAGTGCGACACGCGCAATCTCTTTCCTCACTGGATCAAAGCATGAGATGACAACAGCTTCGGGAGTATCATCAATGATGATGTCCACACCAGTAAGTGTCTCCAACGTTCTGATGTTCCTTCCTTCTCTTCCGATGATTCTCCCCTTCATCTCATCGCTTGGAAGCGAAACGGATGCAGTAGTAATCTCGCCAGAGACCTCCGTTGCCAGGCGCTGGATGGATGTGACAATGATATCACGGGCAACTTTATCAGCCTGAATCTGAGCTTCCTGTTCAATCTTGTTGATATAAACCTGTCCAGCGTGCTCGGCCTCTTTCTTCATCTCTTCGATGATGAAAGCTTTAGCTTCGTCACGTGTCATCGCTGCAACACGCTCAAGTTCCTTAGTCAGCTGCTGATGTCGATCCTCAGCTTCCTTTTCCCTCGCGGCCAGTGCCGTGTCTCTCTCTCCCAGTTGTCGCTTTACAGCTTCAAGCTCCTGCTGCCTGTGTTCAAGATTTTCCTCTTTCTGCAGAAGCCTTCGCTCTGATTTCTGCAGTTCAAATCGCCTCTCTCTAGCTTCCCGCTCCTGCTGCTGCTGTTCTTGAAGCAGTTTATCACGGGTCTCAAGCTCAATCTCTTTTGCTTGTGCTTCAGCTTTGGCAACAGCATCCTCGCTGAGCCTCCTTGCTGATTCCTCTACGGATGTGAGCTTTGATTTAGCATATATCCAACGGCATACAAAACCTATTGCGATACCAGCAACAAAACACAGGAGGGAAATAATAATTGCCATTGATTATTCCTCCTTATGAATCATTAATATTCTAATTATTGCCAGTTAAAAGACAGGTGTCAATAATCTCCATCAAACAGTAGCCTAAATGCCCAGTAAGTACACAATTACAACATAAAAACACAAAAGTAAGATATCAAAAAAAAACCGCCACTCTAAGTGACGGCGTCAGACGCACTGCGTCTTTTGTGCTTCCATGCTGAAAGCTGTCAGGCCTTTTCTGCCTTCTTGGTCTTTTTGTCAGCGGCTTTTTCTTCCTTCTTTGTCTTTTCGACAAGTTCGAGGATGACCATCTCTGCTGCGTCCCCAAGCCTATTGCCAGTCTTGAGAATTCTTGTGTAGCCGCCCTTTCTCTCTGCGAAGAGAGGTGCGATCTCCTTGAAGAGTTTGTTGAGAACAGCCTCATCGTTGATGTCACGAGCAATCATACGGCGATTGTGAACAGAATCTTCCTTTGCTCTAGTAATCATCTTCTCGGCCATCCTTCTCACTTCAAGAGCCTTTGCCTTTGTAGTCTCAATTCTCTCATATCTGAAGAGAGATGTGACCATGTTGCGCTTGAGCGCCTTGCGTTCGCTAGTTTTACGCGAAAGCGCATTGAAACCGATCCTATGCTTCATTGTTCTCTACTTCCTTGTTCTCTGGAACTTTGATAGACGTCTTTAATACACTGAAGTCAGTCATACCAAGTGTGAGACCCCACTCCTTGAGCTTGTCTTTAATCTCAGAGAGCGACTTCTTACCGAAGTTTCTGGTCTTGGCAATCTCGTCTTCAGTCTTTCTAGCAAGATCTCCAATAGTCTTTATGCCCGCATTCTTGAGGCAGTTGGAGGAACGAACTGTAAGTTCAAGCTCCTCTACAGGAGTATCAAGAAGCTTTCTGATTCTCTCCTCTTCCTCATCAATCTCCTCTGTGGTACATACCTGTCCCTCATCGAAGTTAATGAAGATTGTGAAGTGCTCTTTTACAATCTTGGCTGCCTCACCTAGTGCATTCTCAGGTGTGATTGTGCCATCAGTATAGATTTCAAGAGTGAGCTTCTCGTAATCATTCCTCTGTCCGACTCTTGTTGGCTCAATTGAATAAAGCACCCTCTTTACTGGAGAGAAGAATGCATCGATTGCAATCGTGCCAGGCTCTTCAGAATACTTCTCGTTGAGCTCGGATGGGACATAACCCCTGCCCAAATCAATCTGGACTTCCATTTCGAGATCGCAGTCGTCCATCATTGTGAAGATAGGGAGATCAGGATTTGTCACAACAACCTGATCACGCTCGAAATCCTTACCTGTGATAACGCCTGGTCCCTTGCATGGGATTGTAAGCACTGTTCCCTCTGAATCATCGGGCATGGAGATCTGCAGTTTCTTAATGGCCGCTATGATATCACTGATATCTTCCTTCACACCCCTGAGAGGCTCAAACTCCGATGTGACCATATGAGCATCACGAGAATCGCCATTGCCGAATGTCGTGAAGCGGATAGCAGTCACAGCATATCCCTGAATTGAGGAAAGAAGTACGCGGCGGAGCGTATTGCCAACCGTTGTACCGAATCCTCTCTCAAATGGATAAGCTACGAACTTGCCGTAGTCAGCTGTGGAGACGGTGTGATCAGAGATGATTCCCGAAGGTCTCTTGAATCCCTTGAGAAGATTTTTTCTAGCCATTATTGCTCCTTATTATGCAGCTCTTAGAGCCGGAATCAATCAGACACGGCGTGTCTTGCGCGGCCTGCATCCATTGTGCGGAATCGGGGTGACGTCCCTGATTGTGCGGACTTTGAGTCCAAGGACTCCCAGTGTTCTGATAGCGCTCTCGCGACCAACACCAGGTCCCTTCACAAATACATTGACTTCCCTGAGACCGAAATCCATAGCCTTCTTAGCGGCTGTCTCGCATGTTGTCTGTGCAGCATACGGTGTGGACTTCTTGGCTCCGCGGAATCCGAGCATACCTGCTGATGCCCAGGAAACTGCATTACCGGCAAGGTCGGTAACTGTGATGATCGTGTTATTGAAGGTTGCCTGGATATAGACATTTCCTTCGAGTACGGTCTTCTTGGTCTTCTTTACATTAGCCATTTCTTCTCACCTGCCCTTACTTCTTCTTATTGGCAACTGTCTTCTTCTTGCCCTTCCTGGTTCTTGCATTGGTCTTTGTTCTCTGACCTCTTACAGGAAGTCCCTTTCTGTGTCTAAGTCCCCTGTAGCAGCCGATATCCATCAATCTCTTGATGTTGAGAGCAACCTCTGTGCGGAGATGTCCCTCAATCTTATACTCCTCTTCGATGACCTTCCTGAGAAGGGCAAGGTCATCGTTGGAGAGGGAGTTGATTCTAACATCTGGATCGATGTTCGTCTTCTGACAGATCTGCATTGCGGAAACCCTGCCGATTCCGTAGATATATGTCAGTGCGATTTTAACTGCCTTGTTGGGCAGGTCAACACCTGCTATACGCGCCATTCACGGCCTCCTAATTATTTCTGTCTCTGCTTGTGCTTCGGGTTCTCGCAGATAATGCGTACAACACCGGCACGTCTTATTACTTTGCACTTGTCGCAAATTGGTTTTACACTAGCTCTGACTTTCATTTTTCAAAACTCCTATCAGAATTTCTTAAGTCTACGCTTCCTTGCATCTACGAAGCCATCATGATGATGCATCTTCATCAATCCATCAAGCTGCCTCATTGTCTCGAGATCGACACCAACAAGAATAATCAGCGAAGTACCGCCGAACAGCATAGCAACATTTGACGGGAAATCAAAGAGCATCTGAATCAATGTTGGAATCAGAGCGATGAAAGCGAGGAAGATAGCACCAGGCAATACGATGCGGTTAAGCACCTTTGTCAGATACTCTTCAAGCTTCTCATTTCTGACACCAGGAATGGATCCACCATTATCTCTGATATTCTTAGCCATCTCAATCGGATTAAGCGTTACCTGTGTATAGAAGAAAGCAAACGCAATAATCAGAAGAGTATAGATAATGAGGTATGGTGCACCCTGTGGATTAAGGAAGTTAGCAACAGCCCTGAGCCAGCCAATGTTGGAGTTGTATCCCAGCTGAAGCGGGAACGAAAGCAACGTGGAAGCAAAGATGACAGGGATAACTCCAGACGGGTTAATCTTGAAAGGAATGAAAGAGCTCTGTGAGCCATACATCCTTCTTCCGACAACGCGGCGAGAGTACTGTACAGGAATCTTCCTCTGGCCCTTCTCCTCGTATACTACCAGAGCAACAACGAAGAAGAACATGATGATAACTACGATAATTGACACAGGATTGAGATCGCCACTGGCGATGCTTCTAACCATTGTGTAGGAAGCAGAAGGAATACGAGCGACGATACCTGCAAAGATCATCAAGGAGATACCGTTTCCAATTCCATTCTGAGTAATCTTCTCACCCAGCCAAACCATAAGCATTGAGCCTGCAGTTACTGTGATGATAGAGACTATCGTAAATGCCACTGGTCCAATAGCAAGCGCTCCTGGGATGCTGCGAGCATACATGGAAGCTGCAAGCGACTGGATAGCTGCCACGAGGATTGTACCGTAGCGAGTGTACTGCTGGATCTTCTTAGAACCCTGTGGATCCTGTGCGAGCTTCTTCAGTGAGGGGATGACGAGCATCAGCAACTGCATGATAATCTGAGTGCTGATGTACGGCATAACCCCCAACATGAAGATGGAAAAATTCGCAAAGGCACCACCAGAGAAGAAGTTCAGGTATTCCGTGAAGGAGTTCGAGTTAGACTCGAAATAGCTGAGGACAGCTCCTGGGTTAACACCAGGAATAGGAAGAGCTGCTCCGATTCTCGTTACCGCAAGGATAGCGAGAGTGAAGAGAATCTTCTTCCTTATATCCTTCATTCTGAACATATCTACCAGAGTGTTTGCCATTGTTATCCTCTTTCTTATCTGATTTCGCCGCCGGCTGCCTTAATCTTCTCAGATGCAGTAGCTGAAATCTTCACCCCATCGATGACAAGCTTTCTGGTGACCTCGCCATCAGCAAGGATCTTGGCTGACATCTTACCCTTAATAAGCCCTTTCTGGCGAAGTGTCTCATCTGAAACAGTCTCACCATCGGCATAAGCAACCTCAAGCGCAGCAAGCGAAATAGGCTGTCTCTCTTCCTTAAACGGATAGTTAGAGAAACCACGTCTTGCAATGCGTCTGTAAAGCGGCATCTGTCCGCCTTCGAATCCGAGGCGTACACCACCGCCTGAGCGGCTGTTCTGACCGTCATGGCCACGACCGCAGGAGCGTCCGATACCAGAACCGTTACCGCGGCCAACTATTGTCTTGCGAGTTGTTGCACCCGCTGGCTTTACAATCTGTGCCATTACAGAACCTCCTCAACCTTCACAAGGTGTGAGACTGTGCGTACCATGCCAAGATTGACAGGGTTCGCCTCGCGAACTACAGAGCTTGAAATCTTTCCCAGTCCGAGAGCCTTGATAGTTCTTCTCTGTACTGGGAGTGTGCCTGCGAGTCCTTTGACAAGTGTTATCTTGATCTGCTTTGCCATGATTAACTCCACATTTCCTTCAGAGTCTTGCCCCTGCCCTTTGCAACTGCAGCTGCATCATACATATGCTCAAGAGCATCGAATGCTGCTTTTACAGTGTTGATTCCATTTCTGGAACCAAGGGACTTGGAAAGGACATCTCTGATACCTGCTGCATCACAGACAAGACGAACAGCACCACCTGCCTTAACACCAGTTCCTGGAACAGCCGGCTTGAGAAGCACAGAAGCGCTCTTGTATTTGCCGACGATATCATGAGGAATTGTGCTTCCCCTGAGAGGAACGGTAATAAGATGTGCCTTAGCCTTATCTGTAGCCTTCCTTATCGCATCGGAGACATCATTGGCTTTACCAAAGCCATAGCCTACTCTGCCATCACCATAGCCTACAACGACGAGAGCGGAGAATGAGAATCTCTTTCCACCCTTGACGACTTTAGCAACACGGTTGAGCTTGACAAGCTTCTCGATGCATCCGTCTTTGACTTCTCTGTCTTTTCCCTTTTCCATACCGCTCTCTCCTAGAACTTGACTCCGGCTTTTCTTGCGCCGTCGGCGATGCTTTTCACGATTCCGTGATAGATGTAGCCATTGCGATCAAACACAACAGAATCGATGTTCTTCTCAAGAAGCCTCTTGCCCACAATCTCTCCGAGCTTCTCAGCGTCGGCTGTTGTGTTCTTCATGCTTCTGAGATCGGCTTCAACGGTTGAGGCAGAGACCAGTGTATGTCCTACAGTGTCATCGATGACCTGGACATACATATGGTAATTGCTCCTGAAAACAGTCATTCTCGGTCTTGAAGCTGTGCCGGAAATTCTCTTTCTGATATGAGCCTTTCTCTTGGCATGCCTTCTATTTTTATCGATCATTCTGTTCATACTCTAAACCGCCTTATTTCTTGCCACCGGACTTACCAACCTTGCGGCGGATAGTCTCGTCATCATACTTGATACCTTTGCCCTTATATGGCTCTGGTCCTCTGAGAGAACGGATTTCAGCAGCGCACTTGCCTACCTTCTCCTTGCTGATACCGCTGATTGTGAGCTTTGAAGGCCCATCACCAACAATACTGATTCCCTCAGGAATGATGTACTCAATCGGCATTGAATAACCAAGGTTGAGAGTGAGAATCTTGTCCTTCACCTCTGCTCTGTAACCAACACCATTGATCATCAGAACTTTCTGGAAACCTGTGCTAACACCCGTTACCATGTTCTGAATCAACTGGCGGTAAAGACCATGATAGCTCTTTGAAAGCTTTGCATCGTCCTTTCTTGTTACGATAACCTCGCCATCCTGTACCGTTACTGTTACCTCAGGTCTTGTCTGAAGCTCAAGGTTTCCCTTTGGGCCCTTCACAGAAACAAGGCCATTCTCTACTTTAACCTCTACCTTCTCCGGGATACGTACCGGAAGCTTTCCGATTCTTGACACCTTCAGCCTCCCTTACCAGATTGTGCAGAGGAGTTCACCACCGACTCTAGCTTCTTTAGCTTTCTTGCCTGTGATGACACCTGTAGAAGATGAGACAACCACGATACCAATTCCGTTATAAACAGAAGGCATATCCTTGTAACCGCAGTAAACACGGCGACCAGGTGTGGAGATACGCTTGAGGCCATGAAGCACTGGAGACTGATCCTCACCATACTTAAGGAAGATGCGGATGTATGTCACATCATCCTTCGTGACCTTCTTGAAATTCTTGATGAAGCCCTCATTCTTAAGAATCTTGATGATCTGAAGCTTAAGATTGGAGGCTGTCACATCC
>JADIMT010000041.1 GCA_017694595.1 Candidatus Ornithospirochaeta stercoripullorum
AATATATGGAGTAAAATCTTCAATAGTTGTATATTCCATTCGTTATGAAAGTCAGGAATCAGAGTATCAGGAATATTGCTATTATCGCACACGTTGATCATGGAAAGACAACACTTGTAGATGCCCTTTTCAAGCAAAGCGGTTTGCAAGGTAAAGGTATGGATGGCACTAGAATCATGGATAGTGGAGCTATTGAAAAAGAGCGCGGTATTACTATCAGCGCGAAAAACTGCGCTATACATTGGAAAGGTGTGAAAATCAATATCATTGATACTCCGGGCCATGCTGATTTCGGAGGCGAGGTCGAGAGAGGACTATCGATGGTTGATGGTGCGATTCTTCTTGTTGACGCAGCGGAAGGACCGCTTCCTCAGACTCGATTTGTGCTTGAGAAGGCTCTGAACAAGAACCTCCCTTTGATAGTAGTAATCAATAAGATTGATAGAAGCGATGCACGAGCTGATGAAGTTCTGAATGAAGTCTATGATCTTCTTCTGGAACTTTCTCCTGATGAGCGCATGCTTGAAGTTCCAGTCTTCTATGCAAATGGAAGAGAAGGCAAGTGTGGTAAGAGCCTTGATGATATAAAAGAGAATCTGCATCAGCTGCTTGATGGCATTCTGGAAGATATACCTGCGCCTGAATATGATGACGCTGAACCATTCCAGATGCTTGTTTCAGATCTTTCCTATTCTGATTTTCTTGGCCGTCTCGCTATAGGAAAAGTCGTAAATGGATCTGCTGAGACCAATGATACTCTTGTCTGTGTGAAAGAGAACTCTGTCGAGCAGCTCCGTGTTACGCGTATCCAGGCTTATGATGGTCCTCAGATGATTGATTGTCCTAAAGCTGTGAGTGGCGACATTATCGTGCTTGCAGGTGTCAACGATGTTGCTATCGGTGATACAATCTGTACGCGTGAAGAAGTAAAAGCACTGGAGAGGATTGAGGTCGATGAGCCTACTGTCTCAATGCTTTTCTCCAAGAATATCTCCCCGCTTGCTGGAAAGGAAGGAAAAGCAGTCACAAGTGCAAAGATCTGGGAGAGACTGCAGCGCGAAGCACTCCGCAATGTTTCCATCCGCGTGGAGAAGAACAGCGATGACACATTCACTGTCAAAGGACGTGGAGAGTTCCAGATGGCTATCATAGCCGAAGAGATGCGGAGAGAGGGTTTTGAATTCTGCGTAGGAAGGCCACATGTAATCTTCCATACTGATGAGCAGGGGAGGAAGACAGAGCCTGTCGAGGAGCTTCTGATAGATTGCCCTGAAGAGTATTCTGGGACCGTTATGGAAAAGCTTGGCAGACGAAAAGCTGTTATGAGCGATATTACCTATACAGAGACTGGCAGGGTCAAGATTCGCTTCGATATCCCAGCCAGAGGCTTGATAGGCTTCCGCGATGAGTTCCTTACAGATACAAAAGGCTTTGGAATCATGAATAGCTATCTTAAAGGCTATGAGCCTTACAAAGGTGATTTCCAGGAAAGAATGACAGGTTCTCTGGTCTGTGACAGAGCCGGGGTTGCTGTGGCTTATGGGCTATGGGAATTGGAAGATAGGGGACGTTTCTTCATCGTTCCAGGGGATCCTGTGTATGAAGGCGAGGTGGTAGGCGAGAGGAATAAGGATCTCGATCTTATGCTTAATCCTACAAAGACTAAGAAGCTTACGAACCTGAGGGCTTCTGGTCATGATGAAGCTGTAACGCTGACTCCTGTTGTTAAACCATCCCTCGAGCAGGCTATACAGTTCATCAAGGATGATGAGCTTGTTGAGGTAACTCCTCTTTCAATCAGGATGTGCAAGAAAATCCTCGACACGCAGCAACGCAAGATTTTCCAGTCACGTGGCTCGATTCCTTCGTATCTGATCAATAAATAAGCGAAAGTCTCCTGAATAAAGGAGGCATTAAATATCGATATCGAGAAATACAGGTGCATGGTCAGAGCCCATGACATCTGCTAGGATTCCTGCATCGCGGAGCTTTGGCCTCAGAGCTTCAGATGCGAGGAAATAATCGATTCGCCAGCCTGCATTTTTCTCTCGCGCATGGAACATATAGCTCCACCATGAATATGCACCAGCCTGATCTGGATAAAAGCTGCGGAATGTGTCAATCATGCCAGAGGCAAGCAGCTTCTTGAAGCTTTCCCTCTCTGCTTTTGAGTATCCCGCATGTTCTTCGTTCTGTTTGGGATTCTTTAGATCTATCGGTTCATTTGCGACATTGAAATCACCGGTAGCTATCACAGGCTTAGATTCTGATAGCTTCATGATATGCTCTCTCAAAGCATCGTCAAAGCTGAGACGGAAACCAAGCCTCTTCAATCCTTCCTGGCTGTTTGGTACATAAACACAGATGAAATGGAAATTCCTGAATGTCAGAGTGATAATCCTTCCTTCATGGTTGAACTCGTCTTCTGCCAAGCCTATCTCTATATTCTCCGGTTCTATGGAAGAGAAGATTGCAGTACCGCTGTATCCTTTCTTGTCCGCATATGAGAAATATTGATGAGGATAGCCAGGTATCGCGATATCTATGGCACCTTCGGAGGCTTTCACTTCCTGAAGCGCTATGATGGAAGCATTTGCAGACTGAGCAAAGTCCATGAAACCTTTCTGAAGGCATGATCGTAAGCCATTTACATTCCAGCTGATTAATCTCATATCTCGATTCTAGCAGAATTCGATTGTTTGGACATTGTCTTCTTCACAAAGTAATCATGCGACGGTATAATATTCGCATAATTTAGTATTGGGGATTTGGCTTATATCTAAAATAATAAAAATATTATAGATATTTGTAGTATTACTA
>JADIMT010000042.1 GCA_017694595.1 Candidatus Ornithospirochaeta stercoripullorum
GATGAAGAGGATGTCACAGGAGAATTCATCCTTGAATCGCTTTATTCAAATGCCGCCGCACGTGATGCATCTTCCCGCAGATCACCTGTGATTACAGGTTTCAGATTCTAATCCAAGAAAAAGAACCTTCAGCACCTTCGGTGCCTCCAGTAATGGATGTAAATCAAGTCAGATGATTGATTCTGACAGATCTGGCACGCCTTCCAGGGGAGGGAAGGTCCTACAGCTTAGTTCATGCGTAGAGAGAAAAAGTGCCAGTACATCGGAAGAGCTATGGCTCGCAACAGCTATTCATTCCTACGGAAGAATCAAAGAAATCGAAGGAGGTGAAAGGAAAGAACAGCAAGGACTTCCAGCCCTTATCCAATCAATCGTTCGTATATAGGTGAAAGCCTATCCAAACCAGACTTGCAGAAAGCAAGAGAATATCAAAAAAGAAGGAGAACTAACTTGTTCGACACTGATTCAGCTTACAGAAGAATCAATGGAATCGTGTTCGGAGAGACAATCCCCGGTCCAGACTCAGATTACGGGGTCTTCGTAAAGACATTTTAAATCCGTTTACATTCTATGTGCTATTTTCTACATCACGCCAGATCCCAGTGATATCAATCAATCACAAAAAAGCCACTTACCAGCTCAAAACATAGTAGCACTTAAAATGTCTCAGAATAATTTGATCCATCAGTATCAAGGTATTCAGCTACATCGAATTTAGTCAGCTTCTCTATCTTCATACTCCTTAGCAAGGCTCTTACCAGTAGACAATATACCTTTTCTTTCCTGTCCGCTCCGACAAAGATATAATTTGGATATGGAAGGAATGTATATTTGCCAAAGCTGCGGCAGGGCCATTGATTCGCCTGATCTTTTTGGTACCCATGGCGACGGACACAGAAACGAGGATTACTGCATCAATTGTTTTAAGAACGGCGTCTTCTCATGCAGTCCAGAGGTTGTACGGCCTATTGGCCTCAAGCGGTGGATGAAAGATGAGGACAAGGCTTCATGGATCCTTGACAGGTGCGGCTATGTAACACTCTCAACCATCAATGAGGAGGGATTTCCCCGCCCCGTCGCAATAGATGTCATAGCACATGATGGGATAAGGGAGATATGGATGACAACATACCGTAACTCAGCGAAGGCAAGGCATCTCCGGAGAAATCAGAAAGCCGGAATCGCTTTCGTCAGGGAAGCTGACAGTGTAAGTCTCATTGGGAAAGCTGAAGTCGTTACAGACAAGGATACGCTAAGACGATATTGGAAAGACTTCTTTTTCCATTATTATCCTGGTGGTCCATACGATGAGAAATACTGCCTCATCAGATTCTCTACACAGGAGGTAATGCTCTGGATTGATGGCAAGCCTTCAACTATCTCATTCTGATGATGTTGCTTTCATCCCATCGGCAAGCCAATGGGTTTTTCGCAACAATTCTATAGCTACAATATCAAAAGCTAGTAGTTTATAATATAGTAGCTTATAAACTTGTAAATATCTCTTATGAATATCAAGCTGAGGGAAGACCACCAGTAAGATTATCCAAGAACAATAATCCCATAGCCTCTCAAAGGCTGTTCCCATGATAACTCAGCCTGTGAAGGCTTTTTCGAAAGGCTGAAGAATGAGATGTACCATGGGAAGTACTGGAAAGGCGTTTCTATACAGGATTTCATACGCAGAGTGGATGCCTACATCCACTGGTACAATGAAGAAAGAATAAAGATGTCACTTGGAGGCCTCAGCCCATTTGAGTTCAGGTCGAAGAACATGAAAGATAAAACTATCGCTTAGGTCCAAGAAATCGTCCGCATCCCCATTCGGGGATTCCCTCTTGATAAAACACATTCACACAATTCTTCAGACAGTAAGCTCAATCTGGTTTCCTTCCGGATCCAGAACACAGCTTTCATAGTAACCATCCCCAGTGGTACGTGGTCCGCTTGCAACAGTGTAGCCGTCCAGTCTCAGTCTTTCTGTCATCCTATCCACATTCTTCCGGCTTCCAAGAGAGAAAGCGATATGGATGAATCCGCTTCGCGCCATCTTCTTCTCATCATCGCTCACAGCAGGGCTTGTCATGATCTCAAGCCGTGCTCCGTCCGTAAATGAAAGAAAGTAAGATGAGAAGCCCGTGGACTTGTTATGATACAATGTGCCCGCAGTGGCTCCAAAATACGTCTCGAAGAATGTCTTTTCCCTCTCGAGATCAACGACGTAAAGTGCAATATGCTCAATCTTCATTAATTTTTGCATCCTCTATTATGTTTTTGATACAGATAATCCATTTACCTTACAATCTCACTATTTCTTTCTCAGCATATGAAGATACAGTCCTTCAATCAATGAGAACCCTCGGCATCTTGAGTTCCATGTTAGTTTGCAAATCACTAGAATATGAGAAAACCATAATACAGCAAGGAGAATTTATGCCTCAGCATGTCATTGTCACACCATATAATCCAACCTGGCCTGAAATTTACAAAGAAGAGAAGAAACTTCTAAGCGCTATTGTTGGCTCAAACCTTATCGGAATCTATCACATAGGCAGTACATCCGTTCCGAATCTTGCTGCAAAACCAGTAATAGATATCATGATCACTGTCCGCTCTCTTTCAGCAATTGACGATATAGAAAATCTCTTTGAAGCTGCTGGTTATGAAGCGCTTGGAGAATATGGAATAAAAGGACGACGATATTTCAGGAAAGGCGGGGAAGAAAGAACACATCAGATCCATATCTTTCAAGCTGAAGACAGGAAGAACATTGAAAGGCATCTAGCGTTCCGCAATTACTTGAGAATGAATGAGAAAGTCCGGAATGAATATGAGAAACTAAAAACAGAACTTGCAAAGAAATTTCCTTGGGATATTGATAGCTATTGCGATGGCAAGGACAAGTTCATCAAAGAGACTGAGGAAAAGGCTTTAGCTGTTTACGATCCGACATGGGACAAACTCTATACAGCAGCCCGCTTGATACAAAATGAAAGAGTGATATCACCATTCGTGGAAGCTGGTACTGTTGCGGCAGCACTGATTACAGATAATGGGAATATCTACACTGGCGTTTGTCTTGATACAGCATGCTCGCTTGGAATGTGCGCAGAGCGAAATACTATCAGCACGATGATTTCATCAGGAGAATCTACAATCAAGCGCATTGTCATCACAGATTCCGCTGGCAACCTCATGCTTCCTTGCCTTGCCTGTCAGGAACTGATGATGCAACTGGGAAAGGAAAGCAAGAATACCGAGATACTACAGGATTTGGAAAGCGAAAAAGCTATTATACTCGGAGCAATGCAGCCAGCATGGTGGGGAGATGACAGATACAGCTGATTCAAGATAGCCAAAAAGAAAGAAAATGTGCCATCCGGCATGATTCATCCTGTCTTTTTCTATACAGTTCACTTACAATAATCGAAGGAGGCAAAAAATGACGAACGACGAAATCTATGACTTTATCGGTGAACTGGCTATAGCACTGTATTCAAAGAAGATACAGATTTCACTGGGATCCCTTAGAGCTATCATGCTCGATAGAGGCAAGGACTATGTGAACAACAGAGGCATGGCCTCAGCTGTTTCCGCGGCGTATAGGAGATGGAAGACCAAGGATCCGATCATCTATTATGCAATCGCATATACTTATACTGATAAAGAAGGCAATCTGGCCTGGGATGAGAGCAAGATTGAGAAGTGAGAATAGGCCTGGGAGAACCGGGCCTTCTCCATTTTCATCAAAACTCTGTCGTTTTGTGCAAAACAATGCTGGAAAATTGAATTTATACTCAATTCATGCTTGAAAGAATTGTTAATGAACTAGCTGCCCTTGATAACATAAAAGCTGTTGCGCTCTCTGGCTCAAAGACAAGTGCAATCAAGGATGATAATTCCGATTGGGACATCTACGTATATTCATCATCGCGTGTTTCGCTGGATGCGAGAGAGAAGATTCTGTCCACTGCTGCATCCAGAATCAACTGTTCACCTTTCGAGGAAGGAGATGAGGCCATACTGCCAGATGGCACCGTGCTGGACATCATGTACCGCTCTCTGGATTGGAGTGAATGGCAAGTTGACGATGTCTGGCGCAAATGCAATGCCAGAGTCGGTTATACAACATGCTTCATCTACAACATAAAAACATCCAAGATCCTGAAAGCAAATGATGATTGGTTCGCTGTTCTCCAGAAAGAGACGGCAGGAGCTTATCCTGAAAAGCTCAGAGAGAATATCATTGAGAAGAATATGGATATCCTCTGTGGAAAAGGCACATCGACATTCCTCAAGCAAGCGGAACTCGCATGGAAACGCTCTGATACAGTCAGCCAGAATCACAGGCTGAGCGCTATCATCGCCTCTTACTTCGATGTGCTTTTCGCTTACAACAGAGTGCTGCATCCTGGGGAGAAGAAGCTTCAGGGCTATGCCCACCTTCTCTGCCATGCTCTGCCAGACTCTTTCGATAGCAACCTGGAAACGGCAATCAGAAGCGCTGGAACTGATGAGTATATACCAGCTGTCAGGAATCTTGTCAGCAACCTTTCCGCTCTTCTGGAGAGACAGGCCTGATGACAACAGCGGGAGTTCCATAGGCAAGAACTCCTGCAGGAATATCCGAAAGGACTGTGCTGCCCGCTCCTATCACACTGCCAGAGCCGATGCTCACACCTGGACCAATGAAAACATCAGCGGCAATCCATACATCATCTCCGATGATGACAGGCTTATTATACTGAAGTCCCTTACGACGATTCTCAGCGTCCAGAGGATGGGATGCGGTGCAGATAGTGACACGAGGACCAATCATCACATCGTTTCCGATTGCAATCGGTGCATCATCAACAAGACAGCAAAGGAAATTGATATACACATTATTTCCAAGGCTTACTTTCATTCCAGCCCAGTTGGCATAGAAAGGTGGTTCGATATACACGCTTTTCCCGACATTCGCGAAAAGACGCTGCTGCAGCTCCTCCCTTTTTGAAGGATTACCTCCAAGCTTGTTGAACTCATTCAGGAGAGCAAGACGGGACTGCTGTACTTCCTTGAGAGCAGGAGCAGCGGGATCATAGAGCATCCCGCTGTCCATCAATTGCCAGATATCCTGGTCCATCACTCCTTACCCTCGAGAGCATAAGGAAGAAGTGAATAGAACTTCGAGCAGATTACAAGGTCCTCTACTCTGTTAATCTCATTCGGAGCATGTGCCTGAGCCTCATCGCCAGGTCCGAATCCGATAGCCGGAATCTTATGGCGTCCAGTGGTTGCGACAAGATTTGTAGAGAATGTCCACTTATCAACAACAGGCTTCTTTCCAAAGAGATCCTCATAATCCTTTATGCCAGCCTGTACAAGCGGATGTGATTCATCGAGCTTCCATGTCGGGAAGTAAAGCTCCTGTGAGTACTTTGTACCTGTCCATGCGATTTTGTCGTAATCTGGCATCTCCACGATTATCTCACTCTCCGGATCTCCAGTAGCTTCAGAGACATATTTCTTGACCTGGCTGATAGCAAGATCTGCATCTTCGCCCCAGGTAAGACGGCGATCGCAATAGAGCATTGCGTAATCGGGAACAGCACATTGTGATGGACCTTTGACATCTATCTGCGATACTGTAATCGTTCCTTTTCCAAGGAAGTTATCATCATCGGGCTGGAGGTCCTTGTTCAACTGCTCGATTGCCAGTGCAGCCTTTGCAGCCTTGTATGCGGCAGAGACGCCACGTTCAGGAGCAGAACCATGGCATGAAATACCGCGGAGTATGATCCTGATTTCCATTCTTCCTCTGTGTCCACGATAAAGACGGCAGCTTGTTGGCTCTGTGGAAACGATGAGATCAGGCTTAAAGCCTTCTTCCTCAATCATGTACTTCCAGCACATGCCATCGCAATCCTCTTCCATTACTGTGAATGTGAAATAGACTGTATACTCACCACCATATCCCAGCTCTTTAAGGATGCGGCCAGCTGTAATCATGGAAGCGGCTCCTCCTTTTTGATCAGAGGCTCCACGTCCCTTTACAAGACCATCCTCGATAGCTCCTGAGAATGGATCGAATTCCCAGTTCTTCAGGTTTCCGACCTCAACTGTATCGATATGAGCATCGAAAGCGAGCTTCTTGGGGCCATTGCCAACACGTCCGACAACAGAGCCAAGTCCTTCAATCTTCACTTCATCAAAGCCAGCTTCCTCACAGAGTTTCACAAGAAGATGGCAAACATCTTCCTCCTTGGAGCTATAGCTCTTTGTCTGCACAAGCTTGGAAAGGTTTTGTGCTGTGTAATCACGATACTTCTCAGCCAGTTCGATGATTCTGTCTTTAATCATTTGATACTCCTTATGCCTTTATACTGTCAGCTTCAGCCCAGACACGCTCTGCAACGCGTCTTGCCTCTCTGAATATACGCTCTTCATCAAGAGCTGTGAAATGATGATTCTCATATACAAGACGACCATTGATGATAGTCGACTCAACATTCTCAGAACACATGCCCCAGACAAAATGTGTTGCCGCGTTCTCTGACTTAAGCGGTGTAGGAGGTGCATAGCTGAGAATTACGAGATCAGCTTTATAGCCTGGTGCTATACGACCAAAACGCGCACGACCACGGAAAGCTGATTCAAGCAGCATATTGCCTCTAGACAGAGAGGTTAGATAATCAGCAGGCCACCAGCTTCCACTGGCATCCTTGTTTTTGAAGAATGCAATCTTCAGCTCCTCAAACATATTCCCACCACATCCATCTGTTCCGATTACGCTTTTCTTCACTTTGCTGAGATATGGAAAATAGCCTACATGATTATTCATGTTCGAACGTGCATTGTGAGCGAGGAAGCATCCCCGTTCATTGAGCATATCGACTTCCTTCTCTGAAAGCGCTACGCCATGAACAAGCAGCGTCTTTTCATCCAGAAGATTGAATCTGCAAAGACGAGCCAAGATATCATCGCCATAGAAGTGATGTGACCAGATTGAGTCATACTTGTCTTCTGCCACATGTATGTGGAGGCCACGGCCAGTTTCCGTTGTCGCATCGAAAAGCAAACCCAAGGCCTCATCAGAGAGCGTGAATGGCGCATGAGCCCCTATCATAGCCTCGGTGAGGACATCTTCCCCCTGTTCTGCTCTTCTATCGATTTCAGATGCAAAGCGTATATTCTCATTCACACCAGCAAGTGCTTCATTGATGCCATCATTACGTTCCGTAACTTCGTAGCATGTGACACCATGCACGCCTACCTCTTCCATGCCTTTCGCGATTGCGGAGAGGGAACCTTTTATGAACGCAGGAGAAGCATGATGGTCGACGATTCCCGTCGTTCCCGCCCGGACAGCTTCCATTGAAGCGACAAGCGAGGAATAATAGATCGACTCTTCATCAAGCGCTCTGTCGAGCCTCCACCACCACTCTTTAAGCACTTGGATGAAATCCGTCTGGGGACCTGCCGAAATAAGCATGCCTCTCGATAGAGCTGAATAGTAATGGTGATGAGCGCAGACATTGCCGGGAATGAGTATTTTTCCACTGCCATCAATGACTTTAGAAGCCTCGATTCCAGCACCAGCCCCGACTCCTGCTTTCTCTATCACGCTTCCAGTGATTACGACATCAGCACCTTCTGTGATAGTGAAAGGCGGCTGTGTCTCCATTAACGTAATGTTCTTAATCAGTATGTCTGCCATCATTCCTCCACAGGTGAGAGAAGATATGAGTATGAAAGGAAGACTTCCTCTATGATTGCTTTTATCTCCTCACTCACATCAGCGTTTAAACTGCCATCTTTTCCGATATTTCCCTGATACACTTTTCCGTCGAGCCTGATGGAAACTTCATCATTCTCTACAAGGAAACCGCTATTGGTACTGTTCTCAAAATCTTCCCTGAGAGAGAAGAGCGTGAACTTATCCTTATACGGTCTGCCTGAATGCGGACAGAATGTCGCGCAGTTGCCGCACTCATTGCAATAAGCATCGATATGCAGCACCTGGAAAGGATCCTCAAAGAGTCCAGTTTCCCGCAAGTCTATCCCAATATTAGCCCTATTCGGACAGACATCAACGCACTTGAGGCAGAGATAGGAACATTCCATGCACCTCCTCGCCTCAGTTCTGGCAAAGAACTCATCGGAAGTATCAACAGAGGGTTTTAATCGGCTCTTCTTGGCTGCAATATCCTCAAAGAAACGATCTTCTGCGATTCTGAGATCTTCATCGGGCATTTCATCGGCCCCATCCTCATCCTCGTCATCATGATCGTGATCATGGTGGTGATGGCCGCAGGAGCATTCCTCATCGTCAGCATGCTCATGGCCGCAGGAACATTCCTCTTCATCCTCGTCTTCTGCTGCAAGCTCCTCGTATACCATATCGATAGCTTTGTCGACAGCATCACGGGCACTGGCAATGCATCTGAC
>JADIMT010000043.1 GCA_017694595.1 Candidatus Ornithospirochaeta stercoripullorum
GTCTTCATGAACTCACAAGTCAAGCAAGCACAGAAAGATGGAGCTTCTGTAAACGATATCTCAGCAGGCCTTGCCATAAGTGTCGTCAAGAATGCGCTATACAAGGTCATCAGAACAGCGAATCCTGAGGAACTTGGCCGCCATATCGTAGTGCAAGGTGGAACATTCCTCAACGATGCAGTGTTAAGAGCATTCGAGGCAGAGCTAGGCGTCGAAGTTGTACGTCCGCAGATTGCAGGTTTGATGGGAGCATATGGCGCAGCTCTCTACGCTAAGCTCATGGTAAAACGCAATAATCTGAAGAAGTCATCCGTAATAAGCAAAGAAGAGCTGGATGAGCTTACACATACTGTGCAAAATGTGCGCTGTCAGGGCTGTACAAACCACTGTCTTCTTACAGTCAACTCATTTGGCAACAGACGCAGGTTGATTTCCGGCAATAGATGCGAACGGCCTGTAACAGGCAAAGCTCCCCTTTCCGCCGATAAATACGACCTCTATGCTTATAAGCAGGAGCTTCTTGAAGGCTACAGGAAGAGGAAGGAAGGAAAAAGAGGAACGATGGGCCTGCCGCTCGCATTAGGTATCTATGAGCTGTTGCCATTCTATGTAACGCTCTTCCAGAGCCTGGGATTCGATACAGTAGTTTCCCCATTCTCATCGAGGGAACTCTATATACATGGACAGGCTGCTATCCCTTCTGATACTGTCTGCTTCCCCGCTAAGCTGATGCACGGACATGTGCAATATCTTGTAGAGCAGAAAGTCGACAGAATCTTCATTCCGTGCTCAAGCTACAACATCAACGAAGAGAAAGGCAATAATCACTTCAACTGCCCTGTCGTTGCTTATTATGGTGAAGTCATCAAAGGCAACCAGGATCTGGAAGGAATACCTTTGACGCTTGGCTATCTTTCCCTTGAGCACAAAGGACATCTGGCGAAGAGAATCTCCGAGCTGTTCGGCACAGGACGCAGGGAAAGCCTGAAAGCTGTCGAGAACGCTTTTGCGGAACTTGCTGAATACAGGCGGAAGATCACGGAGAAAGGAAAGGAAATCATAGAGTTATCAAGAGAGGAGAAGCGACCGATTGTCGTACTTGCCGGCAGGCCATACCACACAGATCCTGAGATCAACCATGGCATCGACCGCATGATTGTCCAGCTTGGTGCCTCCGTGATCACAGAAGACTCAATAGCGCCTCTGACGGACAAAGGCAGCTTCGGTGTGCTTAACCAATGGACATACCACGCAAGAATGTACGATGCGGCGCGCTTTGTCAGAGAGCAGAAAGATATGAATCTTGTCCAGCTTGTCTCATTCGGTTGTGGGCTTGATGCTGTCACGACAGATGAAGTGAGGGACATACTCAGGGAGAAAGACAAGATTTACACGCAGATCAAGATCGATGAGATCACAAACCTCGGGGCGGTGAAGATCAGAATGCGTTCGCTCTTCGCGGCTCTTGAGATGGAAGAAGAGAATGGAGAAAAAAGTATTCACTGAGGAGATGAAGAAGGACGGCTGGACGATTGTCGTTCCTAATATGTCTCCAGTACATTTCAACATCATGAAGAGGATTTTCATGAATCATGGCTTCAATGCACTGCTTCTGGAAAACTCTTCTCCATCGGTAATCCAGGAAGGCTTGAGATATGTGCATAATGATATGTGCTATCCATGTCTGCTTGTCATCGGACAGATGATAGACGCCATACACAGAGGCCTTGTCGATAAGGACAGATGCGCCTTGATCATCTCCCAGACAGGTGGTGGATGCCGCGCATCGAATTACTACTTTCTGCTCATAAAAGCACTGGAAAGAGCGGGACTTGGCAATATTCCCGTCATCTCTGCCAACTTGCAAGGCATGAATGCGAATCCAGGCTTCAAAATAACATTCTCCATGATCGTCCAGGCATTCACTGCGCTTGTTTATGGGGATCTGCTTATGATCCTTTCCAATCAGACAAGGCCATATGAAATCAACAAGGGAGACACAGATGCCCTTATTGATAAATGGACAGCGATTCTTGGCGATTGCTATGAAAAGAACAGAGGCTATTTCTGGGGCAACATGAAAAGGAAGCTCAACCAGATTTCCGATGATTTCGCTGCAATTTCTGTGAAGCGCACGCCTAAAGTCAAAGTCGGAGTCGTCGGCGAGATTTACATGAAGTATTCAAAGCTCGGCAATAGCGATCTTCAAGGTTTCCTTGAAAGCGAGGACTGCGAAGTCATGCTTCCTCCGATGATGGGCTTTGTGCTCTATTGCTTCTCCAATGGCATCAAAGATGAAGAGTATTACGGAGGCAGAATGCGCTACGCATTCATCATGAAGCATTTCGGCATGCCTATACTCTCAATCGTCGAGAGATGGTCTGAGGAAGCTGTAAAGAGACATAAGGAATTCCATCCTGCTGCTACATTCAAGGAGCTGGAAGAGTTCGGGGAGCGATTCATAGACAGAGGCTGCAAGATGGGAGAAGGCTGGCTTCTCACAGCGGAGATGGTGGAGCTGATTGAAAAAGGCTACGATAATATCGTATGTACACAGCCTTTTGGATGCCTTCCCAACCATATCTGCGGAAAAGGCATGATCAGGCCTCTGAAAGAGGCTTATCCTGACTCCAATATCGTACCTATCGACTACGATCCATCAGCAACTAAAGTAAATCAGGAGAACCGCATCAAACTCATGCTGGCAGTGGCTAAGGAAAAACTGGACGAGGAAAGCATCCAGCATTGACTTCAGGACCCGTATCACAGCGGGTCCTTCATGATAATACTACACACGATAGCCACACCTTAAACCTATGGCAAACTCATCACATCTGGTAAGGATGGCTGCATTGAATCCGCCTGCCCTTACTTCAAGTCCTATCATTGCCTCCTCGTAGGAAAGCGCCAGTGAAAGACTTTCAGAGAAATCGTATGCAACAGAACCTTTGAAGATATCCCACCAAGATAAGCCATCAGTGTTCAGCATAGCATTTGCAATCATCTGGCTGACAACATCTCTGGCTTCTACAGCAAGATGCCATGCCCCTGCATCCCACGCAATGGACAGGGCCACATCTGGAGGCACAAGCATAAAGCTATCTGCAAGCCTTATATCAAAACCCGAAGAAAGTTCAGAGAGTGGAAACTCAAAAGCAATCCCAGCTGATGGAAGATTCCTGAAATCAAGCGCAAGCGAGAGATTCTCAACAGGTTTGTACATAATTCCGAAATTGAAGCCCATGCCTATTCCTGCATAGATATTGTTACTGAGGACAAGATCCAAGACCTGGGCAGAGAAACGGGCGCTAGCTAAATCGATTCCGCTCATTGGCAATGCAAAGAAAAAGTATGGTGATACTGAAAAACCTGCAGATAGCTTATCTGGAACAATGTAGCCAACCATTCCATGTTCTGAATGAAGCACTCCAAGCAGCCCGCTGGTGATGGAGGATGAGAACAATGATTCAGGCCCCGTGAAAACAAGATCCAAACCTGCATTCCAACCTTGTCCCGACGAAACGGCTCCTCCATGAATCTTCAAAGCAAGATCCATCTCCCCGTTTATAGCTTTAAGATCATCTGCAACAATCCCGTCTTCAATCGCTGCAAGCGTAGCAATTGCACGATTGTTATCGCCATAAGAGGAAGAAAGGAATCTTGTCTTGAAGTAATCCTGGAGCTTTGCTTCAAAAAGCTCATCATTCTCCCCGCGCTCAGGAAAGGATGGATCTATTTCCTCAAGCCTTTTTATATATCCCTGGTGCTCATTCCAGAATTCAATGCCTTGCGAAGAAAGATAGGAAGCAAGAGCTTTGGCGGATTCTCCAAACGAAGATACAGGAGAAGCGAAGAACTCAATTGCCTCAATACTGCTGATAGCTTCCGCTTCTATTTCAAAAGGCGAAATGTAATCAACATCAACAAGGCGTGCTGGAGAAGCGAAGACTCCATAGTCAACAAAGTTCTTGACAGGCGTCACATTGGCAGAGAGCGAAGCGATTGCAAGACAACCGGCTATGCAAAGAACAATCAGTCTTCTTTTCATCACAGATCTCCATCCGAAACATAGCTGAGTCTGAAAGACCATTTATCCTTAAGACCATCTGTTTGCCAGCTCTTGTTGGTGAACATGCCAATGGATGCCAAACCTGTTCCTTCATTTCTGAAGATAATCTCAGGCTCTCCGTTCTCATTCTCCCTGAACTCCCAGGAGGTGATTGTGATAACTTCAACAAACGCGTTTGTCGTAACATAAGTTTTCACATAATCACGGAAGTTCTCATTCTGCTTTGACTTGTCGGAAGAACTTGGATACCAGTAATTGATTGTCGCATTCATCGTCGCCCATTTATTGTAATTCCAGATGTATGATTCATTTTCCGCAGCATAATTGCCAGGAGAAGATGGTTTGATCTTCTCAGTAAATACTTCGTTCGTGTCGATAAGTGGCAACATCCTCAGATTCTTTTTGTGCTCTTTGTTGTCAGGATCATATTCCGATACATAAATCCAATAATGATAATTGCTATCAGAAGAGGCTGGCATGACATTGATTTCAAAAGACTCTCTCTTTCCATCTGATTCTTTGTAATCAGGATTATCCCAGCGGTATATCCCCTCAAAAGACTTTGTCTGAATCTCTAAATCCGTCTTATACTCCCCTCCTGCTGAAGTAGACAGGCTGATTGCGACATTATAGCTGGTATTGCTATCGAGAGCTGAAAGCTCAACTCCGGAAGAAGAGATTGAAACTTGAGGCGTCTTGTTGCTTTCAATTTTGGAACCAGACACATCCGTGATCTCAACAGAGCTTTTTTTCGTATCAATAGACACTCCAGTCCCGATAGACCAGGAGAGCTTCGCACTTTGATAATTCACTGCTGTATCAATTCGATCGAGCGGCTTTGTGTATCTGACTGGCTGAGCGCTCTTTGTCTCATAACCACCATCATAGACGGCAAATGCATAGAACGCGCCGGATTGCAATGGCTCCAAGAATGATGATGGTATCACTGCCTGCCCATTCTCAATCTCTGAGACAGACGGGCTTCTGAAGCTTCCATCTTCAGTCCCGACAGAAACAGAACGCGCTTCCTCGCTTATTCCGCTTATGATGAAAGAATCTGCATTGACTTCAACTTCAAGATTCCCATCATAGGCTTTGAGGTCAATCTCCTTCCCTATCTCCTTAACGTCCGATCCATCATTCTTCAAAAGAGCATCGGAAACTGTCACGTAAGCATATCTCACAGAGATGCTGCAGACAGCCTGTGGATCGGTATCGAATGTGACTACCTCATCATTGCCCGTTCCGATTATTATCTCATCGCTGCCTGTACTTCTGGCATTCTGAGTGCTTTGCATCGATACAAGATACTTGAAGCCCGGTTTAGTCTCTATAACTACATCAAGGCTTGTCTTTTCGAAAGACGGAACAATGCTGAACAGAGGAGCTTCAGAGACAAGCGGAGGCGCGGCTGGCAATGAATAATCTATTTCTGCAACACTGACAAAACTATCATTCGCGCTGTTCTTTGCCTCAACATTGATTGTATACTTGCCGCCAGGGATGAGATCCGAAAGCTCAACATGATACAGCCCATTGCTGTAATCCATTTCTGATACAGTCCCGCTCACTGCGGGAACATCACTATTGCTGCTGTCCTCAGCATTTACAGCATATTCTGTCGCGCCCGAAACAATGGGAAAGCTGATAATGACCGATCTTGAATCAGATGAGGAAGCTTTTACCGAAGCTTCGACTGCGACATTCTCGTCTATAGCTTCATCAACGATTTTATCTACATTTACAGGAGCACACGAGACAGAAAACAGCAGAATCAAGAAAGTGAAGGATAGTAATCTCATATTTAGACCTTGCCCAACAATGTACATGCAAAGTCACTCAAAAGCAAGTTATCTAACAGTTTTTCTTAATATTGTTCGATAAATACACACAATCCTCACAAATACATGTTGTCCAGTTAGTGAACCCCGGCTAGACAATATGAAGAGACCTCCTTGGTTTTGCAGAAGACGTGAATTCGGCTGCATACTGAGAAAAGAAAGAATTCAGCATGAGCAACCTTAGCACGCAGGTCCAGTATCTGTCTGATCGATTACGCCCTTTTCCTTTGTGCTTCTCTTGGTCATCTGCTGTCTCCTTATAAACAGTAGCTTTTTCCATTTACTTACAGGCCTACTATTTTTCGTTTTCTCCCAAATACTCAATTTCGAGGTTTTGACATTCATCTAGATTTTGTTATCTCTATTGATTCATCTGAAATCAGATAATCTTCCCGTCCCAGAGCCAGTCAAGAAAGAGGTTCCAGGGAAGTAATGTGATTCCATCATCTGTTGTTCGGGAGATGCTATCCCTTGAAACGACGATGTACTTCTTGAAGATACCCTCTTCCTTCAACGCCCTCAGTCCTCTGAGATCTTTCTTCTCATTCACAAGTTTCGTCGTTTTTGTTTCGATGGCAACTTCATCTCCGATGACGAAGTCAACTTCAAATGAGGACTTACTTGTGCGCCAGTACGATAACTTTTCCTTACGTTTATTATAATCGAGGTATGCCGAGAGCTCTTCAGCAATGTATGTCTCAAACAGTTTGCCATACTCAGTCTGCGCATCGACAATATCACCAAGTCCAAGGAGGAAACGTACAAGGCCAACATCAAAGTAGTAGAACCGTTCAGTCTCAACAGCCTTTCTTTTCTTCGTCTTTGTATACGGAGGGACAGAGAATCCAATCATAGTGTCATAAAGAATGCCATACCATTCGGTTATCGAGCCCCTGCTCATCATCACATCACTTGCAATATTGGAGTAATTGATTTCCTCAGCATTGGTAATGGCAGCAACTTCAAGGAAGCGTTCAAATTTCGGAAGTTGCCTCACAAGACCTTCTCCTGCTATCTCCTCTTGAAGGTAGACGTTGATATAATCATCAAGAACATCATCAGGACTATCTGACAAAAATACGGAAGGAAGCAATCCATACTTCAGAATCCTGTCCAGTGTCGGCTTGAACTCTCTGATCTCTGGCCATACAAATGGGTGGAGATTCATCTTTCCAGCCCGTCCACCAAGGAGATTGACGCACTGTTCCTTGAGTCTTCTCGCACTTGAACCTGTGAGGAGGAACCTGATGTCTGTTTCCTCAACCAGTAAATGAACCTCATCCAGAAGCTCAGGTACTTTCTGGATCTCATCGATAATCACAAGACCATCATGAATTCCTCTTGTCTCAATCTCATCACGAAGAACACCTGGATCTGTCTGACATCTCCTTCTTATCCTTGCATTGAGAAGTGACCATGAAAGTTTCACATCATCCTGGATCTGATTGCTTATCAAAGAACTTTTCCCAGTCTGCCTTGGACCGAAAAGGAAAAGAGACTTGCTCTTGAGCCTAGTCTGAATATCAATGATACGCTTTATGTACCTTTTCATATGCCACCTCTGCTGACATTATATTATCATTTTCGACATTTCTACTAGCGATTTTTCCTAAAATTCGTCAGTAAAGCAACTTACAATTAATATTAGGAAGCGGATAACTGTTCCATATTTGACGGATTTCATAAAATATGTTTGTTGAAGAAAAAGGCTGCAACAAGTGCAGCCCAGCAGTCAGTCTGATAATTAAATCCGACAGTCTTTTCTCAGGAGAGCACGATGTGCATCTTCTCTTTGATAACCTTCAGATTCTCATTGCCGATCTTATTGGCTTTTTCCGTTCCAGAGTGGACGATATCCCTCACTTCATCGAGATGCTCCTCATAATAATGGCGTTTCTCGCGGATTGGAGAGAGAAGCTCGTTCATCTTCTTCATCAGAAGCTTTTTGCAAGCTACACAGCCGATTTCAGCATTCTTGCACATTGAGCAGACATTGCCAGCCTCCTCCGGATTGAATGCCTTGTGGTATGTATAGACAGTGCAGACATCAGGATTGCCAGGAATCTTCACACTGATTCTGTTTGTATCTGTAACAGCGTTCCTGATCTTCTCATTGAGCACATCTTCGCTATCCGAGAGATAGACAGCATTGCCCATGCTCTTTCCCATCTTGGCATTTCCGTCGAGGCCAGGCAGGCGTGATACGGAAGACAGCTTATATTCAGGCTCTGTAATTGTAGTTCCATAGAGGTCGTTGAACTTTCTGACAATCTTTCTAGAAAGCTCGATATGAGGAATCTGGTCCTCTCCTACTGGAACTAAATCCGCATTGCAGAATGTGATGTCCGCAGTCTGTGATACAGGATACCCCAAGAAACCATATGTCAGCTCTTTATAGCCATAGTTCTTTGCTTCCGTCTTGATAGTAGGATTATGTCCAAGCTGGTTGACTGTCACTATCATTGAATAGAAGATCGTAAGCTCAGCAATAGCAGGAATCATCGACTGCTGAACGAATGTGACTTTCTCTGGATCAAGGCCAACCGACAAGTTATCCATTGCAACATCGTAAATCGAGCTATTGATCAGCTCCGGATTATTGAAATGGGTTGTCAGCGCTTGCACATCAGCAAGCAATATGAACTCTTCATAGTCATTCTGCAGACTGACACGGGAAAGAAGGGAACCTGCATAGTGTCCCAGATGAAGCTTTCCTGTTGTTCTGTCTCCTGTAAGTATCCTTTTCATAAAAAACCTCAGTCTTTGTTTTTGCTGCAGCTGCTGCAAGCAGAGCTTTTGTGATCTGTGCAATAGTAGCCAGAACCATGGTAAACCACAGCTGGCGCCTCTGAGAAGACCCTCTCTGCGGGGCTTTTGCAATCTGGGCAGACATCATGATCAGCATCATCAGAGAAGCCTTTGATCACCTCATAATCCTTACCGCACTTCGTACATTTATATTCATATAAAGGCATTTAAAACTCCTTCGTGAGCATTGAACCCACTTCATCATAGCTGAGAGTGTATCCGGAGATCCGCACCTCAGAATCTTCATATGTGAAGATACCTGAAAGCGCACGGATGTCAAGTTTTCCGCCCTCCCTCCTGATTCTCTGCACCATCAGATTACGAAGCAATGTGCAAAGCGTCCTGGCGCTGCTCTCATCATCCATCAAGACTGTTCCGGAGAGCGAGAGAGCTGAGCCAGTATCATTAAGCATGAGCACTGCCTCTTCGATTTTGCTAATCGTCTCTTCTGGTATATCGAGTTCTGGAATGGATATGCTCTCTGGTGATTCTACATAGAGAGCTGCCAGAGAAGAAGACATCGCGTTCCATATCATTTCCGGGACATATGCGCTCTCTCTCTTCTTCAGCTTTCCATATTCAGCTTCATAGTCTCCAGTAGTGAACAGCATGATTCCATCTTCCACTACACCTGCTTTCAGCGAGTTCCTTTTGTTCTCATAAAACTTAGGCACATCACTTGCTCTGATGAATGATGGATCCCAGATAAGAGCTGTACCAACTTCTGTAGAAGAGAGAAGCCCGTTGGCTATGCCTGAAACGCTCACTCTGTCATCTTCAGAAGAGAGAGCCAAAGACACTCTGTCTACTCTGTCAACAAGCTCATTCTGCGCAAGAAGAGCGGATTCACCGCTCTTCTTCAATGCATCTACATCTACTGTGATAAGAACATCACCGCTTTCTCCAAGGTATCTGCCTCTCTCTGTGTCAAAGCGTTCAGTATAAACGCAGGAAACAAGAAAGATGA
Source organism: Candidatus Ornithospirochaeta stercoripullorum (assembly GCA_017694595.1). Lineage (GTDB taxonomy): Bacteria > Spirochaetota > Spirochaetia > Sphaerochaetales > Sphaerochaetaceae > Ornithospirochaeta > Ornithospirochaeta stercoripullorum. The sequence goes on from JADIMT010000043.1 coordinate 9,686, forward strand.
CAGAAGCAAGGAGAATCAGGACAGCTCTCTTCACGCTTTCACGACCTTTACAGACACCTTGCTATCTCCGATTTCCGCCTCAACGCCATCGTTTTCGGCAAAAGTCAGGGAATCAGAGAGCGTCTCTTCGCTGATATAAGAGGAGAACTCTTTCACAGCTCTTTCGATATCGGAACTGCCGAAGATAGTCAGATTGATATGATCTGCTACCTCGAAGTCCTTCTCTTTCCTCTCTGTCTGGACAAAGCGCACGATATCGCGGGCAATGCCTTCAAGAAGAAGCGCATCTGTAATCTCTGTGTCATAACCGACTGTGATTGCGCCCTCATTGAGCACTTTCACATGCTCCTTCTCTGTTCTCTGTACAACAAGATCGCCATCAGTGAGTGATATCTCACCTGCTGAGTACTTCATAGTCAGAGCATTGCCATCGAGGATGGAAGCAATATCCTTCGATGAGAGCGTCTGGATCTGAGATGCTACTTCCTTCATGTTCTTACCCAGTCTGGAACCAAGCACCTTGAAATTAGCTTTAGCAGAATAAGAGACAATCCTGGACTCATCTCCACGGATCGTGACTTTCTTGACATTGAGCTCTTCAGCGATGATTGCTGAATAATCTTCAAGGATTTTCCTGTCCTCCTCACTGCGGTCAGCGATAAGGAATTCAGAGAGGGGCTGTCTGATCTTGATATTAGACGAAGAGCGAAGAGCACGGCCCATAGCGATAGTCTTCATCGTCAGGCTCATCTCCCTCTCCAGCTTCTCATCTCTCTCAGAAGCAATATACACAGGGAAATCACAGAGATGGACAGACTCTGGCATCTGCGCAGTCCTCAGATTGAGATAGATTGAATCTGAGATGAAAGGCACAAATGGCGCAGCAATCTTCACGAATGTGATAAGCACACGATAAAGCGTATCATATGCCTCTTTCTTGTCCCCATCATTCTCAGACTTCCAGAATCTTCTTCTGGATCTTCTGATATACCAGTTATTCAAGTCATCGATGAATGCTGTAAGCGATGAGCAAGCTGTCTGGACATCATAGTTATCCATAGCTTCTGTGACATCTTTCACAAGCCTGTTAAGATCCGAGATGATCCATCTATCGAGAGAATTGGAGAGCTTGTCAAACGGAGTCTCAGATGGCTCATATCCATCGATATTCGCATATGTCACGAAGAATGAATATGCATTCCATAGAGGAATCATCAGGCTCTTGAGCACGTCCTTAACCAATTCATCTGAGAATTTCAGATCATCAGCCTTGACAAGTGTCGAGTCAATCAGAGCAAAACGGAGAGCATCTGCACCATACTTGTTGATGATTTCCATCGGGTCTGTATAGTTGCGCTCGCTCTTGCTCATCTTACGTCCATCAGCTGCAAGCACGATGCCAGAGACTATGCAGTTCCAGAATGCAGGCTTACCAAAGAGAGCTGCAGCCAGAATCGTCAGCGAATAGAACCAGCCACGTGTCTGATCGAGGCCCTCATTGATGAAGTCTGCTGGGAATATGGACTGGAATCTGTCTTTATTCTCAAATGGATAATGCTCCTGGGCATATGGCATGGAGCCGGACTCAAACCAGCAGTCGAGAACATCAGGGATTCTTCTCATCATGCCCTTTCCATCCGGGGATGGCCATGTCAGCTCATCGACATACTGCTTATGGAGATCCTCAACTTTGTGACCACATTTGGCTTCAAGTTCCTCGACCGATCCGATGACTTCAATGTAATCAGAGCCATCGCACTTCCATACAGGAATAGGATTGCCCCAGAATCTGTTGCGGCTGATAGCCCAGTCGCGGGCACCTTCAAGCCATTTGCCAAAACGTCCATACTTGATGTGATCAGGAACCCACTTGATCTGGTCATTGCACTCAAGCATCGTCTTCTTGATCTTCTGGATATCGACAAACCAGCAGCTCATCGCTCTGTAAATGAGAGGCATATGAGTACGATAGCAGAATGGATACGAATGGAGATAATTCTCTTTCTTGACAAGACTGCCATGAGCTTTGAGCCAAGCGATGACATCCTTATCTGCATCCTTTACGAATTTGCCTTTGAAGTCTGGCACTTCATCGGTGAAGCGGCACTCAGCATCGATTGGACATACAACAGGAATGCCCGTACCTTTGAGTACATTGTAGTCATCCTCACCGAAACCAGGAGCTGTATGTACAATGCCGCATCCATCCTCCGTTGTGACATAATCGCCACAGACAACGATGAAAGCTCCTTGCTTCTTCAAATCAGCAAAGTAAGGGAAAAGCGGCTCATAGGTTCTGCCTTTCAGCTCGCTGCCCTTCATGCGGCTGACAATCTTGCATCCTTTGCCATCTTTGTAGTATTTGCCAATAAGCTTTTCAGCCAGGTAGTAGCAATCACCAGACTCTTCATCGAGGACTTTGACGTAATCGATATCCGGGCCGACAGCCAAAGCGAGGTTGGAAGGAAGCGTCCATGGCGTAGTCGTCCACGCAAGGAAATATGTATTCTCTTCCCCATCGGCTTTAAAGCGGATCGTGACAGCAGGATCTGTGACATCCTTGTAGCCACCAAGGCTTACCTCCATATTCGAAAGAGGAGATGCAAGCTGCGGCGAGTATGGCAGGATGTTGTAGCCTTCATAGATAAGGCCTTTGTCATAGAGAGTTTTGAAGACCCACCAGACAGACTCCATATAGTCCTTGTCCATCGTGCGATAACCATGCTCGAAGTCTACCCAGCGTCCCATTCTCCTGATAGTAGCCTTCCACTCGTTTGTATAACGCAAAACGATTGAACGGCATGCCTCATTGAATTTGGCGACTCCATAATCCATGACCTGGAAGTAGCCCTTGATGCCAAGAGTCTTCTCCACTTCGTTCTCAACTGGAAGCCCATGGCAATCCCATCCGAATCTTCTGATAACCCTCTTTCCCTTCATAGCCTGGTATCGAGGCACTGCATCTTTAATCGTTCCTGGAACGAAATGACCGAAATGCGGCAGTCCAGTTGCAAATGGAGGACCATCATAGAAAACATATTCGTTGTCGGCAGGGCGCTGCCTGATTGATTTACCGTAGATGTCAGCATCATCCCAGAATTTCAGGATATCTTCTTCCATCTTAGGAAAATCTACTTTGTTGCTTACAGGTTTGAACATCTCTATTCTCCTACCGGCATAATATACAGAAAACAGCCCATTCCATTCAAGCGAATAGGAGCTTATGGCCGGGGAGAAAAGAATCTGCTATCCTCTAGCTATGCGGATGCAGATAGCAAAAGACATAAAAGAGCTTGCCACAATCTTCAGAGAGGCTGGCTTCTCACTCTATCTTGTCGGAGGAGCTGTCAGGGATTGGATACTCGGAAAGACAAACAACGACTACGACTTCACAACAGATGCAGAGCCTGAAGAGATAAAAAAGCTATTCAGAAGAACAATAGACACAGGCATCAAACATGGTACTGTCACAGTGATCTTCCACTCCGCACACTATGAAATCACAACATTCCGGACTGAAGGTGATTATCTGGACTCGAGGCACCCGGAGAGCGTGAAGTTCGTGAAATCACTGGAAGAGGACCTCAAGCGCCGTGATTTCACTATAAATGCATTCGCCGCTTCGCTGCCCGATGGAAAGATCCTCGATTATCATGGAGGGCTCAAAGATCTTAGAAAGGGATTAATAAGAGCAATCGGAAACCCTGCAGAGCGCTTTCAGGAAGATGCACTGAGGATGATGAGGGGAGCGCGTTTTGCATCCCAGCTCGATTTCAAAATAGAAGAAGAGACAGCACAGGCAATGGCTGCCCTTCATGAGACAATCGCAAAAGTCAGCGCAGAGCGCATAAAAGAAGAGCTGTGGAAGCTTATTGGCGGAATCAATCCAAGAAGAGGTCTGGAAGCGTTGCGAACTTCCGGGATAATGAGCGTAATACTTCCCGAACTTGCCGCAACCTACGGCTTTGAGCAAGGTGGAATGCACAGAGAAACGCTTTATGAGCATCTGATGCTTGCTCTCGAATGCGCTAAAGAGCACGAGTATCCTATGCATGTGCGCCTAGCAGCCCTTTTCCATGACATAGGCAAAACAGAGACGAGAGCAGATGGAGACGAAGAGAGGGAATGGACATTCTATGGACACGACAAGGCATCTGCAAAGATGACAGATGCGATCTTCAGACGTCTCAAGACATCAAACGAAGAGAGGGAGCGTGTTACTCATCTGATCAGGGAACATATGTTCTCTTATACACCAGACTGGTCAGACAGCGCTGTAAGAAGATTCATCAATCGCGTTGGAGAAGAGAATATAAACAGTCTTTTACAGCTCCGTGTCTGCGATATCTCTGCGACAGTCGGGCACAGAGCTGTCCTAGACAACCTCTTTGCATTCGCAGACCGCATCAACGCAGAGCTGGAGAAAGACAACGCGCTCTCGCTCAAAGATCTCAAAATCAACGGAAAAAAACTGAAAGAGCTCGGCATCAAGCCTGGCCCTCAAATGGGTACTATACTCAACACGCTCCTAGATGAGGTCATAGAGGCCCCCTCGCTGAACAATGAAGAGTACCTGGAAAAGAGAGCGCTCAGCCTCGCTCAATGCCTAGGGCAATGAGAGCCATTCGTGCGGCAGCCTGCTCGGCAGATTTCTTGTTCTTGCCCTCACCCGGTCCAAAGACCTTCGTACCCATCTCGACATTCACATGGAATGTCTGAGCATGATCAGGACCTGTCTGCGAGACAATCACATAGCGGGGCACTTTACCTCGTCTCTTCTGAAGATACTCCTGGAGCTCTGTCTTATAATCTTTATAGCTCAGCTTATTCTCAAGCATCTTCTCAACCTGAGCAGGAATGAAAGACAGAATGAAGCGCCTGGCTGTTTCAAGCCCCTGATCGAGATACATAGCAGCAATGACAGCTTCCAGGGCATCTGCAAGAATAGCTTTCTTCATCGTTCCCTGCTGGCTTCTCTCACCTCTTCCGACAAGGATGTACTTGTCAAAATGAAGTGAAAGTGCAACCTCTGACAGACTCTCTTCGGAGACCACAACAGCCTTGATCTTCGAAAACTGTCCTTCGTGGAAACGAGTGAACGATGAAAAGAGATACTCTGCTGTTACCATGCCAAGAACACTATCGCCAAGAAATTCCAGACGTTCGTTGTTATCAACCTCGCCCTTGCACTCATTAGCATACGATGTATGCGTGAACGCAAGATTCAGCAGCCTGTACTCATTAAAATGGATTCCGATGCTTTCTACAAATGAAAAAAGCTCCCCTTTTCTTTCCTCAGAAATCGCGGGAGCCTTTTCGAGATATTTGAGCAATTTATTTCAGTTCCTTAGCAAGGTAGCGTACTGCATCCCCTACAGTCTCGAACTCATTAGCCATATCATCGGAGATTGTGATTCCTGTCTCCTCTTCGATAGCATATACAAGCTCATATGTATCGAGGCTGTCCGCTCCAAGATCCTTGCGGAAATCAGCATCCATAGTGATTTTTGCAGGGTCGATGTTAAGCTTCTCAACTACAAGTGCTTTGACTTTCTCAAATACTTCGTTCTCTGTCATCTCTTACTCCTCGTCCTTCACGATAACTGGTTTACCTGCATAGTAACCACACTTCGGGCAAACGTGATGCGATGGAATCAGGTTTCCACATGTCTGGCACTCCGAGAGAGTCGGGGCCGAAAGCTTCATATTCGCAGCTTTTCTTGATGCTGCTTTGGATTTGGATGTTTTATACTTAGGCGTTGCCATTTCTCACCTCTCTGTTCTGTTATACCATCCGCCGATAGTAACAGAAGAGCCCGTTACCGTCAATATCGGACAAGATAGAAGAATATCTGAGGATATCTAATCTAGTCAAGAGTTGTGACTGCCTTTTCAGGTATATCAGCCAAATCCATATTTTCCATTTTTCTTGCAATCTCTTTTATTTTTTAATGAAAAAGCATTAGATTTCATCTAATTTTCACTGGATGGATGAAAAATAGATGTTATTCTCATCATAATTGATCTTGTCGCGAATACTTCGATCTTGATTATCTGTGGAATCGGATTGCTTGTGAACTGAGATTTCTGCCCTGCTGATGAAGCAACTTTTTTTCGTTTTTCAGCACATGTTTCATCTGTATTCTACATGGAAAACATAATAGCAAAGCGCTAAGATTGCTCTATGAGTCGCTCATACGAAATTGACATGTGCTCAGGAGCCCTGATACCCAAGATCCTGCAATTCGCTATTCCCTTGATGCTTTCTGGCATATTGCAACTGCTTTTCAACGCCGCAGACATCATAGTCGTAGGCCAGTTCACAGGAAGCCAGGCGATGGCCGCAGTAGGTTCAACAGGCTCGCTAAACAATCTGATAGTAAACATTTTCCTGGGACTATCCATCGGCAGCAGCGTTCTCATGGCACGCTACTATGGAGCAAAAGAGAATGACAGCATCCATGATCTTGTCCACACATCGATACTGCTCTCGCTCATCTCCGGCACTGTCCTGATAATCATCGGCATAATACTCGCCCGTCCTCTGCTTTCGCTGATGGGCACGCCAAGCGATGTGATAGACCAAGCTGTACTTTATATGAGGATTGTCTTTCTAGGGATGCCTGCAATGCTCACCTATGATTTCGGGGCTGGGATCCTCAGGGCTATCGGAGATACAAGAAGGCCTCTTGCCTACCTCACAGCAGCGGGGGTTATCAACGCGGGCCTGAATGTCTTTTTCGTCGTCTGCTTCGGCCTTGGTGTCGCTGGTGTCGCTATTGCCACTATCATCAGCCAGTACATTTCAGCATTCCTCGTGCTTAGATGCATGATGAAAAGCGAAGCAGCTTACAGACTTTCGCTGAAAGAACTGAAGATAAGCAAATCAAAGCTTGTCCAGATTGTACGCATAGGCCTTCCTGCTGGCATACAGGGAGCTGTATTCAATATCTCAAATGTACTCATACAATCCTCAATCAACTCATTTGGCTCAATTGCGATGGCTGGCAATACAGCAGCCTCCAATATCGAAGGATTCGTCTATACATCCATGAACTCGCTATACCAGGCCTCTACAAGCTTCACAAGCCAGAATGTAGGAGCAAGGAAAACTGAAAGAATCGTGCCAGTACTCCTCTCCTGCCTCCTCATCGTCACAATAGTCGGACTGGGGCTAAGCACGCTTGTGGTAATCTTCGGAAGAGAGCTGCTGGGAATCTACACAGGAGATGCTGCTGTGATTGAATATGGTCTGCAGCGCCTTCACGTCGTCTGTCTCACATACTTCACATGTGGCTTGATGGATGTAGCATGCGGTTCAATCCGAGGATTAGGATATTCCATCGCTCCTACTATAGTCTCGCTGACAGGAGCATGCGGTCTGAGGATACTCTGGATCTACACGATCTTCCGCCTGGACCATACACTCTTCAATCTCTATCTCTCATATCCTGTTTCATGGATTGTCACATTCACAGCCCATATAATCTGCTTCATCATATTTTTCAGGAAATGGAAGGATAGAACATCGCTCCGCGCGAAGCTTGCGAGAGCTTCCATCAACGCCTCCAGATAGCTAGAATTCAAAGTATGAAAGCAAAAGTGATAATCAACAGAAAAGAATTCATTGCGGAACTCTATGATAACGAAAGTGCCAGAGCGTTTTTCTCCATGCTCCCTCTGAGTTTTGAGATGGAGGAAATGAACGGCAATGAAAAATGTCGCTATCTATCCAAGAAGCTTCCTGTCAATAGCGAGAAAATCGAAGAGATCAATGCAGGCGATATCATGCTTCTCGGTCCATCATGCCTGACAGTCTTCTACAGATCTTCCAGCACAGGCAAAAGCTACACTAAGCTTGGCAGGATAACCGACACGGAGGGACTTGCGGAAGCAGCGGGAAAATGGGATGCGGAAATCACATTCGAAGCGATAAATGAATAAGGAGCGCATTGCGCGCTCCTCCACTTACCTTGCCCTTCTCAGCTCGCGGTCGATCGAAATCACTTCTCCGCTTCCGGAAATCTCAACTTCATACCAGTAGTTTCCGACAACAGCTCCAGCTTCATATTTGAACCTGCCATCATCGAAGTCCTCATGCACCCCAACGCGTTCAGCATCTTCGCCGAGCGCTTCGATAACGATCCTCTCAGCCTCTTCAAGATCAAGCCTTGCATCGCGGTCTCCTGCGATTCTGCCACGCTTCTCCCAGGAAGCTGAAATGACAGTGCCATCTTCCCCGTTGATATCATAATCATATTCAGCATCTGAAGTGTCGAAGCTGACTTCAATCACGATTCTGCCATCGTCGCGGTCGGTCTTTGAACGAAGCCTTGAGACATCTTCCCTTCTCAATCCAGCCTCATAGAGAGCAATATCCTCTGCTTCTTTATTATCGAGACCGCCGGATACAGAATCCCTTCTCCTGTCTCTCTCGAATTCATAATCCGTTATGCGTCCGCTCTCTGCATCTATCTCATACTCCCATTTACCTTCATCTGAACGGAATTCGATATCATAATTCTCGAATCCATCATCCCAGTCCTTATGAGAGTGCAACCTATATACATCCTCACGGGCAATGCCTGCATCCGAGAGAGCAATATCGATAGCTTCATTTTCTGTGACTGCAGCAAATGCTGCACCTGCGGAAAGAATAAATGCCAGAGTGGCAACAGTTTTCTTGAATCTTCTCATTTTTATGTTCTCCATGCCTCCACTATATGAGTTTAACATTAA
>JADIMT010000044.1 GCA_017694595.1 Candidatus Ornithospirochaeta stercoripullorum
GGATCGAACTCTCCGTCATTGACTCCGCTGGCTCTAGGCCAGCGGCTATCTACATTTTCAGTTCTCTCCGTCGCTCGCTCGAACTCGGCTTCCTTTTCTTCTCTGCCTTTGTTCGTTGAATTGACAGAAGCCTGCACGGCTTCTTCTATTCTCTCTCTTTCCCTTCGCTCATGATTGAAAAATCTCCCGTCTTCCGGGTTGCCTGTCCATTCTGCTTCACCCGCGGCTTCCTGTCAAGCTCTTTCGGCGCTTCCCAGCACCGAACGTGTATTCTGCACACTTTCCCCTTCCTTGTAAACCCCTTTACCCAACTTTTTTCGCAAATTTTTTCCCCAATTTTGTTAATTTATTTAATCATATATAATTAGATTCGTAAAAATCATTTAGCGTCTCCATCCCATTTCGATACAAGAAATTCAACATCACTTGCTAGCCGTTTTATAGCATCTGAGAGCTTTTTAGCTTTCTTCTCATTTGTAAGATTCATCGTTGCAGCGGAGTGCTTCATTCTCTTTATGACATCCTCGAGCCGGTCTTCCATCACAGCAAGAGTATGGACTGAATCGGAGAGATCTGACGAGACCTTTTCTTTGAGCAATGTATCGCATTGAATCGGAATCGTATCATTAAGAAGGTCGAAATGCTCAAAAAGCATCGGCGCATATGCGTGATGACCAAAGCTGTTTTTCAATACAGAGGCAAAATACTGTGAAACATTCTCCTCACCATGGACAACAAAGACCGCTTCGGGTTTCATTTTGAATTCATTGATCCATTTCTCAAGCCCCTTCTGGTCCGCATGCCCTGATGTGCCCTCAAGAACAGCAATCTCCGCATTGACTTGTATCTGCTCTCCGAAAAGCGTGACATGATCGGTTCCATCCACCAGAGACCTGCCGAGCGTTCCTTCCGCCTGGTATCCGACAAAAAGGACAGTTGATTCCGCTCGCCATAGATTATGCTTCAGATGGTGCCTTATACGTCCAGCATCGCACATACCCGATGATGATATAATAACAGCGCTCTCTTTCCTTGAATTCAACGCTTTTGAGTCTTCCACATCTGTAATAGTCACCAATGAAGGGAATAAGATCGGATTGACACCGCGCTTGATCATCTTCCTCGCCTCATCATCGAAATAATCATCACGCAGACATGATGAGAAGACTCTAGTAGCTTTTACTGACATCGGGCTATCGACAAAAACCGGTACATCAAACGGGATGAGGTGACGGTCCATCATAATCCTGAAAAGATAGAGGATCTCCTGAGTTCGTCCAACAGCGAATGATGGAATGATGAGATTTCCTCCTCGCTTGAATGTACGCTCTGTAATCGCAGCAAGTTCCTTTGCCCTTTGCATTAGCGTCTCATTTTCATTCTGCTTTGGCTCGGCATGGAGTCTGTCGCCATAGGTCGATTCCATCACAACGAAATCTGCTGCTGTGAAATATTGAGGATTGCGGATCATCGGCTGATCGATGTTCCCGATATCACCAGAGAAGACAATCATCTTCTCTCCTCCATCTACAGCAAGATGGAACCGCACAGATGCCGAACCAAGGAGATGGCCAGCATCTATCATCTCAAACCATATTGAAGGAGAGAGCGTGACGCGTTCACCATATTCGACAGGCTCAAAAAGCATCAGCGCTTTCCTCGCATCATCTGTCGTATAAAGTGGTTCGACGGGTTTTTCACCATGCCGTTCACGCTTCCTGGTCTTCCATTCAGCTTCGCTCTCCTGGATGTGAGCGCTATCTTCAAGCATGATTGAGGCAAGGCTCATAGTAGCACCCGTAGCGTATATAGGGCCTGTATAGCCTTCCTTCGCAAGCAGTGGCAAGCGTCCAGAGTGATCGATATGTGCATGAGTCAGGACAACAGCATTCACAGCTGCTGGAGAAAAAGGAAGATCCTCGCCCATCTTCTTTTCATCGCTTCCCTGAGGAAGGCCTAAATCAATGAGCACGGAAAAACCATCATGCTCAAGAAGAAACGAGGATCCAGTTACAGTGCGTCCCGCACCGAATATTGTCAACTCCATACAGTCTCCTTTCTCTTATTCTACCATTGCAGAAAGGAAACTGTGTGTATTTCAGTCAAAGAATAGCTGATACACGTCGTCTTTAGTCTTGGAAGAGCGGAGCATCCTGACAAAGAGGTCAGAGGAACAGACTTTAGCAATCGAAGAGAGAATCTGAATATGCTCTGCCGGATTCTCGCTTGGAGCAAGTACGAGGAAGAAAATTGAGCTGGGCTGTTTGCCTCCGAAGTCAATTCCAATACGAGAGACACCAATCATCACAGCAGGATTCTTCAGTCCGGAAATCTTAGCATGCGGTATAGCAATGCCATTCTCCATAGCTGTAGAACCAAGGCTTTCACGCTCCATAATCGAAGAGAGGATTCCTTCGCTCTCAGACGGCTGAAGGCCCATTTTCGCAGCGTAAAGACCAACAAGCTCTTCAACAGCTTCCTTGCCATTCCTGGCTGTCATAGGAACTTTTATCAAATCTTTATCAATAGCTTCAAGAAATGTCATCTCATACCTCCTCAAACTGCTGCCAGATCGAGTCATCCGCATCGCGGACAACGACAACCGGGCATGGGGACGTGCGGAGCATCCTGTCATTCTCACCAGTAAGCTCATCTCGTCTAGAGCGTATCGCATTGACAGGACCAAGAACAAGCAGGTCGATATCATTCTTCTTTATATATGAGAGAATCTCCTTATGAGGAGACCCTTCCAGAGATGCTGTGATGATCTCAACATCCTTTGAAGCGGCCAAGCGTTCTGTATGCCTGATATGACGTCCAGCATCCTTTTTCAGGTCTTCAAGGAATTCATTCTTCTCCTGATCAATGAATATACGAGCTCTTACAAGATCACCAAGAGCTTTTGTATTTACAACATATACAGCATGAAGTTTTGCATTGCTCGAAGAAGCAAGAAGGATGGCATACATGGCTGCAGTCATCGATCCTTCGCTACCATCGAGATATACAAGAATGCTGTGGTATGGAGCTTTTCCCATTATCTGCCCTCCCTTTCCATTCTGTTCTTGACTGTCTTCATCTGGATCATGCTTTCCCTTTCCGCTTCTTCAATGCGCCCTGCAAGATAGCGCACAGTCGCCTCACGGTCCGGGATGACAAGCTTCTCCAGCGAATTGACTTTCCTGATTGTTTTCCTCACTTCCCTGGCAAGACGCATGATTGAAACTTTCAGCTCAGACATCTGCCCCATCAGGGAAAGCGCATCACGATATCTGTTGACAGCCACTTCAGCAAGCATGCTGGTACCTTCAGGAGAGAAGAAAGGCCCCTCTCCCGAGAACTCAGTCCCTACCTTCGGCAGTTCAACGCCCATGACTTTTCTGGACCCCAGTGAAATAGAACTCGTGATATTCACAGCACCTGCAAGATTCGCGACCTTAAGCCTGCCCATGTGCATGATAGCATCTTCAAGGGCATCTGAAGCCTCCTTCAAAGCTTTCTCAACCCTGTTCTGATAATCAACAGCCTGGTCAACAAGCGTCAGAAGCTCAGAGACGAGAATGGATCTCTTCTGATCAAGCAGGTCATATCCTGTACGGGAAAACGCCAGCTCATCCTTTATCCTCATCAGATTGCTTCTGGTAGGTGCAATATTCGTGTTCATCCCTGATAATGCTCCTCTATCTCTTCATCCGTGAGGCGCTGCAGCTCTTCAGCTGGGAGAATCGAGAGTGCTTTCCATCCAAGATCGAGAGTCTCTTCAATGGACCTGTCCTCATCGAAACGCTGTCCAACGAAGTTCTTCTCAAAGAAATCGCCGAACTCCATATACTTATGGTCGAGCTCTGTAAGCTCCTCTTCACCAATGACGGATGCGAGGTTCCTGACTTCCTGAACATGGGAATATGAAGCAAAAAGCTGATTTGACAGATGTGGATGATCCGAGCGTGTCATGCCCTCGCCGATTCCGTCTTTCATCAATCTTGAAAGAGATGGAAGACAGTTGATAGGCGGATAGATTCCACGTCCATGCATATCACGATCGAATACGATCTGCCCCTCCGTGATGTATCCAGTGAGGTCAGGGATCGGGTGGCTGATATCATCATTAGGCATCGTGAGAATAGGAAGCTGCGTGATAGAACCTGCCTTCCCCTGTATCTTTCCAGATCTCTCATAAATTTCTGCCAAGTTCGAGTAAAGATAGCCAGGGTATCCCTTCCTCGATGGGATTTCACCGCGCTGCGTGGAGATCTCTCTGAGAGACTCACAGTAGTTTGTCATATCAGTCATGATGACAAGAACCTGCTTTCCTTTGTCGAAAGCGAGGTGCTCAGCAAGCGTCAGCGCTGTGCGTGGCGTGACGATTCTTTCAAGCGATGGGTCATCAGCAAGGGAAAGGAACATAGCAACATTGTCAAGAACACCAGTCTCCTCAAATGAATCGATGAAGTACTTAGCAACATCATATTTGACACCCATTGCCGCGAACACAATAGCGAAATCACTCTTTCCGCCGCGTACTTTTGCCTGTCTTACGATCTGAGCAGCCAGCTGGTTATGCTCCATGCCGTTACCAGAGAAGATAGGAAGCTTCTGACCCTGTATCAGAGTCATCATACCATCGATGACGGAGACTCCTGTCTGGATGAAGTCGCGAGGATATTCACGCGCTGTAGGATTCATCGGAACGCCATTGACATCTCTTTCATCCTCAGAAGCAGGAACAGCTGCGCCGTCCCTGCTTTTTCCCAGTCCATTCATGACACGTCCAAGCATCTTCTCCGAGACTCCAAGCGTAAGAGGCTCACCAAGAAAATGCATCTTGGTATCAGGAAGATTGAGGCCATCAGTGCCTTCAAAACACTGGACACATACAGCTTCATCGGATGTATCAAGAACCTGACCGGAGCGCACGCTTCCATCAGGAGCTATGATCTCAACCAGCTCATTATATCCAACCGGATGAGTGTTCTTCATGAACACCAGCGGACCATCGATGCGGGATGCTCCTGTATATTCACGCCCGGAAAGAAGCGATTTATCTGTTTCTTTCAAAAGAGAATCACTGTTCATCATACAAGCTCCCCAGCTGCATTATCGAGCGTTCAAGCTTCAGTTCAAGCTTGTCGATATCATCAGCTTTATCATTGGCGATGCTGAAACGCATCTTCGCAATATCCTGCACGACTTGCAGACGGCGAATCTTCGCCATTGGAACACCCTTCTGAATCGCTTCAGACCCAAGCTCATAGTAGCGCAGGATGATATTGAGCATCTTCGTCTGCTTCTCTATTGAGCAATAACGATCGATTTCATCAAAAGCATTCTGTTGCAGGAAAGCTGTCTTGAAGAGTGAACAGACTTCAAGGATGAAATTCTGAGAATCAGGAAGCGCGTCAGGGCCAACAAGTTTTACAATCTGCTGCAATCTGACTTCCTTCTGCAGAAGCTCCATGATTTTCTGCCTGTTCGTGTACCATTTATCCTGACTATGGCTATTCCACCAGTCCTTTACCTCATCCGTATACTCAGAGTAACTATCGAGCCACGAGATTGCTGGATAGTGACGAGCGGATGCCAAAGAACGGTCAAGTCCCCAGAATGCACGTACAAATCGCTTGGTATGCGATGTCACAGGCTCGGAGAAATCACCGCCAGGAGGAGAGACAGCACCGATGACGGAGACAGAACCTTCAGAGCCACCCAGTGTCTTCATATGGCCAGCTCTCTCATAGAACTGAGCGATACGAGTTGGAAGATAGGCGGGGAAGCCTTCCTCTGCAGGCATCTCCTCCATACGTCCAGAAAGCTCTCTGAGAGCTTCAGCCCAACGCGAAGTGGAGTCAGCCATGATAGCAACGTTGTAACCCATATCGCGATAGAACTCAGCCATCGTAATACCTGTATAGATCGAAGCCTCGCGAGCAGAAACAGGCATGTTGGATGTGTTTGCAATCAAGATAGTCCTCTCCATCAAAGACAGTCCTGTACGAGGATCCGTCAGATGAGGGAACTCTCTGAGAACATCTGTCATCTCGTTGCCACGCTCACCGCAGCCGATGTAGACAATGATGTCAGCATCGCACCACTGGGCGATTGAATGCTGTGTCATCGTCTTGCCTGTACCAAATCCGCCAGGGATTGCAACTGTACCACCTTTGGAAAGAGGAAAGAGCGTATCGATGACTCTCAGTCCAGTCACAAGCGGTGTGCTGAGATCTGCATGATCCGCAATCGGACGTGGAATTCTGATAGGCCAGTACTGGAGCATTGTGATGACAGTCGTCTTGCCATCTTCAGAGCTGACAAGCGCAATCTGATCTGTGACTTTATAGTCACCCTCCTCCACCATGTTGACTACAGTCAGGTCTCCCTTGACTGTAGGAGGAATCATCACGCGATGCTCTACTCGCTCCGTCTCCTGCACTTTCCCGATGATGCTGCCACGCGTAACATGGTCGCCAACAGAGACTGTCGGGACGAAATGCCAAAGTTTATCATGATTGACCGCAGAAGCTGCAATGCCCTTGCCGATGAAATCACCGGAGAGTTTTCTCAGCTCCTCAAGCGGACGCTGTATTCCATCATATATATTCCCGATAAGACCAGGACCAAGCTCTGCTGAAAGGCTCATGCCAGATCCATAGATGTTGTCACCAGGCTTGATTCCTGTCGCATCCTCATAGACCTGGATTGTAGCCTCTCCTTCACGGAGCTTCACAATCTCCCCGACTATACCGAGATCGCTGACATGGACCAATTCCATCATCTGCGCATCTGTAATGCCAGATGCTGTCAGGACAGGTCCATTTACGCGCTTTACTTTACCTACTATTCTGCCTTGCATTTTCTTCCTGAACTATTCGCCTGATATCACGAGAATAACGTCTCATGCGGACCTCAAGCTGATTGTTATAAGAGACCTTACCATCAAGGCTGGACACAACTACACCAGCTCCGGAAAGACGCTCTGAATCGAGAGAGAGCGAGAGCGATGCTCCAGTCTCTTTCTTAACAAGCGCCTCAGCTTCTCTGAGCATCTCCTCTGTAACAGGAGTCTTTTCAGAGAAGGAAACCTTAGCTTCTTTTCGATCAAGGCCAATAGCGGCCTCTGCAATCCAAGAGACAAGCGTCTTGCTGAACGATGGGTCGGAAAGCAAATCCTTCAGCCTCTTATCCACCTCAGCCATGACAGATGTATATGCAGAGTCGAGGCTTCTCAGCTCTGCGAGCCTATCGATGCTACGCCTTGCACTCTCCTCCCTAGCCTGGATCTGCTCGAGGCGTACAGAGTAGCTCTTTCTCTCCATTCCAGCCTCTCGCTCAGCTCTCTCGCGGGCTTCGGAGATAATCGACTCAGCTTCTCTTTCAGCGTTTGCCCCAATCTCATCAGCTTTGGCCCTAGCTTCCTGGAGAATGCCCTGGATAAGCGGATTGTCCTCACCTTTCATATCGAAACTCCTATAGCTTCGTTAACGAGCTCCCTCAAATCGGTAGTTCCCGTGCTCTTTCTGGACGGAATCTCGACGACAAGAGGAAAGCTCATAGTAAACAGATACCTGTCAACGGTATCACGGATAAAAGCAGCACACTCATCAGTAATGATGATGACACCGTGCTCTTTGTCCTCGGTCGCCTTGCTCCAGGCTGCCTTTACATCCTCTTCGGATGAGCAGGCGATGCCTGAAACACCGACAAGGGAAAATCCGAGGACAGTGTCCTCATCCCCGATAACGAAGTATTCCATCTCAGATCTTTCCCAGAATCATCAAAGCTGTGATGAAACCGAAGACTACAAGACCTTCAGCAAGAGCGATGAAGATAAGAGCATTCGTTGCAATCTCAGGCTTCTCGGAGATAGCTCCCATAGCAGCTGAACCTACATGGGAAATAGCCATTCCTGCTCCAAGCGCACCGAATCCAAAAGCAAGAGCTGCAGCGATGCAGACCCAAGCGAGGTTGTAGTCAACAGCTTCAGTCTCCTCTGCAGCTGCAGCGAGAGATGGTGTGAAGACGAAGGCTGTCGCAACAAGCACTGCCACGGTGAGAACAAGCGAAAGATGTACCTTTCTCCTGAATGCATATGCGGTCATATTATGACCCTCCCTTAATTCAATCGGCTTTGGCTCTGCTTCTGAGTCCTACTGGCTCAAATGCAACACCATGACCGGTAAAATACTTTGTGAAGAATTCGTAATAGTTGAGACGGAGCGACTGAATACCAGCCGAGAGTCCTTCCAGTACGATAACCAATACATTGCCAAGGATCATTATCAAGACTTCTGCGATGATATTTCCCGGCATAGCTGCCATCTGATAGAATGCTGACATCAATGAAGCATGTGCAATGCCAAGGCCTGCGACACGCATGAATGACAACGTGTTGGAAAGAAGACCAGAGAAGATCTCTAGCACTTCCACTAGGAAATCCATCACTGTACTGATAATAATCTGCCCAACACTTTCCTTCTCGCCGTTTCGCGCTTTGATGATAGCGTCAAGCGGGCCCTTGATGATAATCATAACAAGACAGATTATCAATACAGGAGCAAAGAACGGTGCTGATGGGAATGTCTTATAGCCAGATGCGACAAAGCCCCAAGCAAACCAGATGCCGAGTGCATACATCACACCGCCTACAATGCCATTCTTATCGAAGACAAGCTCGAAAAACCTTTTCTTTCTTACAAGGTTGATCCAGTTGAGGATGAGACCAAGATAAATTACGACAATGCCAAACTTTATCGTAATACCAAGGATATCATATATATCCTGGATGAGTCCTTGCACAGGCTCACCTTCCACGACTGCGTCATATGGGAACCAGAGCGGAGGGATAATCTCAAAGCCAAAACATGATCCGAACAGCAGGCCTCCAATCATCGACGCAGGTCCCAAGAAAAGCAGAAGAGAACACAAGTAGCGTGAGATGATTCCATCCTTCTTTTCCGGATGCTTTTTGTACATGCTGCTTCCGATCAGCCCAACAAGAAGCAGGATAAAGCCCTGTCCGAGATCTGCAAACATCAATGCGAACATGCACAAATATGCAATTGCAGTGAATGGCGTAGGATTTATTGAACCATATTCAGGGGTGCTGTAGTTGTTGACCATCCGCTCAAAGGGCTTGAGAATTTTCGGACTGGACATCTCGACAGGCACTTCCTCGCGTGGCACTTCATCGGCCTCTGTCCACTCGATAATACAGCGTCCCGATGTCACTTTGCCAATCAGCGCTGTGATATCCTCAGCGTACTCTGCAGGCACCCAGCCAGAGAAAAGCGTCGTGTTCCTCGTGTATGAGAAGAATGACTCAACGTGCTCGCAAAGCTCATGGAGACGTACAGTCTTCCAGATTGTAAGAAGTTCTGATGCGACATTCCTGATTCTCTCCCTGACATCAACAGAGAGCTTCTCCAGATCTGTCTTATAGCTTTCAGTCATCGCCTTGGCTTCGCTGATGGCTGTACCAAGAGCAGATTTCTGGGCATCGCTATCTGTGGATTCAGTCCATCCGAACTTATCCATCACTTCAGTGACTCTCTGCGAATCACGGCGAAGTGTAAGCGAGATGAATGGCTTTTCAGAGAAGAGGAAGACTCCGCCAACCTGCTCAAGCCTATCGAGGAGATCCTCCTTAGAACCATGTGTGTTCTCACCAACACGCAAGTCAAGATATTCATCTTTCTTCTCAGCACTATATCGGATAATCTCAGAAAGCGCATTGCTTTCCTGATTTATTGACCGCTGCTTGTCCCTGACAGATTGCAACGATAGCGAAAGCTTATCGAGAGTCCGCCTATAGCTATCCATATCTAGAACAGGAAGCGAATCGATGATATCGCTATCGAGCTCCGGCAGTGAGATTCCACCTTCTTTCAGCAATGTCTCCACCCTGATTCTCATATCTGTCAGAGCTGCTTTCGGCACAGAAGATGAATGCGCTGAAAGCTTTGCCATCTTCTCATCGGGCAGCGACCCTATGTGAACAAACTCCATCACCCCTTTTTCCAGAAGTGCCTTGACGACGCTATCCCTATCGCTTTCCATAACGACAGCGGTAAGCATCTTCATCTTCCGGGTGAACATGCTCATAATCCTAACCCCTCCCTGATCTTCTCTTCGCTTCGGCCATAATACTTTCCGGAAAGGATTGCCCTGATTGTGCTATCCTCCTGCAGGCAGAGGAAGAAATACGCAAGCACAACGCCGATGCTGAAAGGCTCTCCGACAAGAATCTTCTTGTATTCTCGCTTGCGTCTCTCACCAAGATAGGACTCGATGAGTACAATCTCCCTGTTGTTCTCCTCAACGGTGGTCAGATCATCTGCTGTACGCCTTATTCTCTGTATCTCTTCGGATATCTGAGGATAATGATGACGCACAATAGCAGAGAGAACAGACATCGGATCGTCGCTTCTTAGAGCACCTGTCTTCTCTGCCTCTTTGTATATATACCCCATGGGAATCATGACCCTGTTCAGTTCTTCATATGATAGATGATATGAATAGCTGTAACGGGTAAGCATGAGAATATTCTTCAAATCAACATCTGTATTGTAAATCTGGCTAGCTATCTTATAATCCTGGCCATTGAGCTTCTCTATCCCCTTCTCCAGATGGCTGAACCAGAGATGGTCAAAGGCAATCTCCAACGGGAAAAGACCTTCAGTAGCCAATCGCTCCATGCTGAATCTATTCAGCACAGCTTCATAAGGTGTGTCTTTGAAAGCATGCACAAGCTCTTGGTAAGAAACAGCATTTACAGCTTTATCATAGTCGATTTTGTGGACAATCTGATTCTTGTAGAGATATGCAGCTCTATAGGAAATCGCATGATGACGAACTACATCAGAATACCAAAGCCTGATGACGTTCTTGACGTTATCGACTTCAATCTTCTCAAGCAGCACTGAGACAAATGATGCGGGAACGGATGGAAGATAGCCTTCCACTTCCCGATAAAGAGCAATCTCATCATCGAGCATCTGCAGCTCGACCTGCTGCAAGTCTCCAGTCTTCCGATAGACATCCAGAAGATCTGCATGATAGCTATTCTCAAGCTTTGCAATCGCTTCTGTCAGCGATGGTGCTTTGATCATCTCATCGAAAAGTGAAGAGTCATGCATTATACCAATACGTGCTCTAAGCTTTGCATTGACAAAAGCATAATCAGAAACTTTGCTCATTTACGCTCCGAAATTGCCAGTGCGGCAGATACGCTCCACGATGCGTGTGACTGCTTTTTCCAGAACGTCCGGAGAAACAGAACTTGAGGATTCCTCAATTTTCACGCGCTCCTCTTCATATTCTGCCAGATGCTTCTCAAGCAGTTCTTCAGCGCCATCTACTTCAGCTTTTCCATTCTCACGAACACGCTCTACAGCTTCAGATATGATCTTCTGAGCCTCGTCATGAGCTTCAGAGATTGTTTCCTTAGCTTTCTTTTCAGCATCCTCGACAATCTTTGCCGCCTGATCCTCAACTGAGAGGATATCGTCAATCACTTCACTCTGCATGAATAGCCCTTTATATCTCTATGAACTTTAGCGCTTTTAAGGGAGAAATGTCAAAACGCATCAAACCTTTGACATGAGAGAGAGTATGTGTTAATGTACCCCTCGTATTTCGGGCAATAGCGCAGGGGTTTAGCGTACAAGTCTGGGGGACTTGGGGTCGGCGGTTCAAATCCGCCTTGCCCGACAATAATTTTTCCAAAAACTTAAATCTTGCAATTTAATTATAGTGGCATTAAGTTGTATCAATGCTGGTGATAGCTCAGCATTGAAACGCTATTATGGAGGCTCTATGGAAATTGCAATTGCGGGAAGCCCCAGGAAGGGGATGTATTCCGATCGGATGGCTGAAGCTTGGTGTGAAATCACTGGCGCAGAATTAGTGCATGCACGTTCTCTCAACGTCAATCCATGCCATGGATGTGGCTGGTGCAAAGGCAAAGGAGAAGGCAAATGCGTCCAGAAAGATGATATGCCCGCTCTCCTGGAGAGAATAAGAAAAGCTGATAAGCTGACAATCTTCTCCCCTATCTACTGGTGGCAGGTGACAGCACAGACAAAGCTAGTCATGGATAGGCTCTATCCAATCTCAGAAGAGGAATGGAAAGGCAAGACGCTTACTGTAGTCGTGAACGGAGCTGCAGAAGATGATGACAATGAGTTCAAGCTTCTCGAAGCACAATTCAAGGAGATGGCTGATTACATCCATGCAAAGCTTCACTTTCTTGGTGTTGGTACTGAAGATGATGCTCACTTTGAGAAATCATTGGAGAAAGTGAAAGCGCTGGCTGAGGAAACTAAGAATTGTTAAACAAATACAGCTCAGATATAAATGCCATACAAAACATGTATCTGAGCTGTATCTTATTCTGTTAATTATTGTATTTTGCTTTCAGTTCTTCGAAATCGATATTGCCATCAATTTCCCTGATTACTACCCTACCATCGAGAATATCGAAGAAGAACTTGCGGATTCTTCCAATCTCCAGCGGTATGGTATTTCCCTTTGAATCTGTCACATCATAATCTCGCATCAGTTGCGAAGAGAGCGAAGCTGCATTGATTATGAAATGATTCTGAAGCTTCTCAAAATCCTGCATGTCAGCAACAAGCACTTTGCCGGCAACTGAATAAGTATGCACAAGCAGCATCGTGCCATCATCTGCTTTCAGATTCGCTTTCTGTCCGTTGTTCCTGATATCGATTTCGATAAGACCAGTATGTTCCTTTTCGCTATCACACTTATAGAGATCCATCAGATCTGCCAATGTGATATTGCAAAGCGAAGCATCGGAACTTGCTTTGATAGGTTCCACGCTGAAAGCTGATGGGTAAATCAGATAATTCCTGCCCTCAAGCACAACTTCCTGGCTATTGAAAGTACCAATTACAGAATGATTGATTTCCAGCTTCTTGGAAGCAAAAGCGCCACCAATTACAACAGAGTTATCCAACTTGATCTCATCAGCATAGACACAGCCTCCGACAAACGCGTTACGGAGCGTAACTCTCTTTGCGTTGATATCCGAAGCGAATGTGACTTCTCCTGAGAGAGAGGCAGAAGAAACAACATGATTCGATCCAGCCGATTCATGGAAGATGATTGAACCTTTGCTAGTCGGATCGATGACAAGCTCCTCTTTCCCGAAGACAGAACGATGGAAAGAGCATGGACCATCATGGACAAGAACCTTCTCTCCATAGACAGCACCAAGGATATCGACATTTCCCTCGATGACAACGGAGCGCTTTAGCTGGGCAGATGTCTGTGGGATTATACCAGAGCTTACTTTATTGTCCTTCAGGATCAGATCCTTGCTATCTACTCTTATTTCTTCCATATTCTTCTCTGAAATCATCAATTACCTCCTTTGTAAGACTGCCAGAGAGCCATCATCTTCTTTCTCTTCTCAGAGCTTTCAATGCCAGCCATCATCTCCTGGAATTTCATCTCGACAAGATCCATCTCGCGCGGTTTTGCCTGAAATGAATCAGCTGAAAGCTGGACACTCTCCCTGATCTTCTTCTGCGCCTCATCAGAAGCGATTGATGGCGCGTATGTGACTATCTCGGAATTTCCACCTGTCAGCATTTCACGCTGGAAGAAAATAGCAGGAACATAAAGCGTTATGCTATCATCAGTGCTTTTCTTCTCGCAGACAGCTGAGAGAACTGCATCGAGATGCTTTATATTCTCAGCTATCCTCGAAAGCGTCTTCATCACGCCTGAAAGCTTCAGCTTCAGGAATGACAGCAGCAAAGCATTCTCAGTCACAGTCAGCTCGCTGTAGCCAAGAACCTCAGAGAGAGATGAAAGGCTATTTGAGACAATCAGCTTGTTGAAGCAGTCATCGATTAGATCGAAGCAAGGGCTGTACAGCCTATAAACTTCTCGATAGAGTTCATCGTCAAGAGAGGAGAAGATATCAACATAGCGCGTTTTTATCATGTTGAAGTCATTCTCCATTCTATTTTTGATACCCTTCAGCTGGTCAAAGTAAGTCAGAAGCTTCGGACCTTCTGCGGAGACTTCATTTTCAAGCTCCACCATCTTCTGGGAGAAATCCGCTTTAGTGTAGTTATAGAAGCCATTTATGACACTGCTGCTGATCTTCTCGGCAGTAGCAATCTTTGCGCTCTCATTGCGATTTGCCGCTTCTATAAGGCTTGAAGCCACATTATCGATGCTTTCCGTGCAAACAGCAGCCGAGCGTATGAATGGCGCATCATCGACTACTACTGTGATAGTAATAGGCTCAGTGACAGTCTTAAAGCCACTACCTCCATGCTCACTGGCTGGATAGGAGTAAGGAACAGATAAGCTGACACTGCCATGAAATGTTCTAGAGTAGCTCATTCCTTCCTCAGCTCCTTCCATTCAGAAGACTCGAAAAGAGTCTGCATGATCTCCCTCTTACGCGGATCAAGCGAGGAAAGAAGCTTGTTGAATTCACTTCTCACCAATGTAACCTCCGTCTTGTCGCCTTTTTGCCAGATATCATCATCCTTAAGCTCCACAACACGGGAATAGACACTGCCGCTCTGCGTAGATATCTCTTCAGGAAAATTAGGCATCCTGATTTCCAGCACATAGCTACCTTCCTCATCCTGATTCTCTGTTTCTATCATCACAACAGGAAAATAGAGTGTCTCATCGCTCTCTATCTGCTCAGCAGAGAGGCTTCCCTGCATCTTGCTTCCCAGCGTCTTCTGGGCTTCAACAAGCGCAAAGAGATGAGAAAGAAGAACCTCAGCCTCTTTCTTGAGCTTTCCAGACACCATCGTCTGCGAAAGCATGAGGATGTCATCAGGATAAGCTATGACTTTTACTGAGTTCTCCAACCGCCTCTCAGTCAGCTTCTGCCTTCCATCGACAGCGACTTCAACAAGTCCTTGATCGAGCTCGCGTATCGAATTCTTCAACGCTCCATCGATATTCGAGAAGATCTTGAGATACTGACGCGATATATTAGCGTAATCCTTCTCCATGCGCTTCTTTATCTCTTTAAGATTCTCTGAATAAGTCTGGACTTTGGAGAATGTCATCAGGACATCGTTTTCAAGTGCGATAGCCTTCTGCATGAACTGGTTGCGGGTAAGCATGTAAAAGCCATAAGTGACATTCGTGCTGACACGCTCTGCAGCCATCTGCTCCGCAGCGACAAGGCGATTTGACATCGTGTCTACAGATGAGGAAACCTGACGGACTGAAGATGTCATCACATCGACATGTTCAGCAAGTGGTTCAGTTCCTATATCAACAGTGAAACTTGCCATAATCACTCCTTGTCAGAATCGGGAGCATCGGATGCTCCGTTATTACCATCTTCATCAGTGAACACGATAGCTTCAACATTTTCGCTTTCATCGACCTCATTCTCATGAAGCTTATTAAGAAGATCGGTTGCCTCAGATGCGAGATTCTTATCCATGATCTCATAAACTTCATCATCAACGCTTGGTTGAGGCGGAAGCGTTCCATACTCTGCAAGATAAGGGCTGGCCTTTGCCAGTTTAAGCTTTCTGGAATCGAATGTTGAGATATTGCCAGCAGCAACCGCGGCTTTCTGAGCTTCCGAAGCATAGAGATACGCTTCGTAATAAGTCACTTTGCCGAACTTATCTGCTTTCTCGTCGATATCATCCTGCAATCTTTCCATATAAGCGTCGAACTCTTCTTCGAGCGCTTTGAAGTTATTATTGACTTGTTCTGCAGCGATTATCATTGAAGAAGCCGCTGTGTTGTCAGTCTCGGTCTTACCGCCAAGAAGACTCTGCTGCTCATCCATCTTGCTGATAGTATCCTTGATAGCCTTCCAAGTCGCATAAGAGGAATTATAAGAGGAAAGCGCTTCGATGATATTGCTCTTAAGCGTGTCGGATGTATCTCTGTTGCGGCCATAGAAATCCTGTGTCTCTGTATGCCATTTGTTCAGATACTCCAGCTTCTGTGTCTGGATGCGCTCGTAAATCTTGCGTCTCTCGATTCTATTCTCTTCCATGAGATTATTGACGATAGGCATGAAGATCTCTTCCTGAATCTGGTGCAGGCCGAAAGGCATCGATGTTCTTCCGCCTGTCTCATCAATCCAGGAACCAGAATAGAGATCGAACTTCATCAATGAACTTTCCTTGAACTTGAACGGCCTGTATGTTTCTGCCATATCGCCGAAATTGAAGTTCATTGACTTGATCTCTTCAATTGTCTCTGCTTCCAGTTTTGGACTGTAATTGCGATAAGGACTCTTCAATACATTGGCAAATATGCCATTGTTGTACTCGAGGATTGCTGCCGAACAATTCATCTTGGTTCCGACTATTGTCTGTGCAGATATACCAATCAACGAAATAAGATTCTCCAGAGCTTTCTCATCGCCCGTGCTTGTATTCTTTCTCTGGTTGTAGATATCGAGAAGGACGTTCAGCTTAGGCTCGACGGAGCTGGAATCAAAGACATTGACGACAGGATAATCCTCAGGTTCCGTTGTTCCACATTTGCTGAGGAAGTCCATCGTCTCAGAGCCTGGCGCAATGACTGGAATCGATACAGATTTCTTATCGACATTCTTCAGGTCTGTCTCTATGGTACCGATTCCATTGCTGATAGATGAGAGATAATCATAGATAGGAACTTCCTGCATTGAAGGAGAGAAATCAGCAGTATCGACATTGCTAGCAATCCTGGATCCCTCAACAAGAGGCACTGATGAGAGTGTTTTCTTGAACGCGTTCACATCGTCTTCGAACTTGTCAGGTTCATTGATGGAAATAAGCTCGAAGTTCTCGTCTTGCACAGCTCCGCTGAGATCCACAGTTATGTTCTGGCTGCCAAACGGTATCTTCTTAGCAACTGGTACATATGCAACACCAAGCTTATCAACACGATAGTTACGCCTGATTGCTGAAAATGCAGCCTCCCCTTCGCTCACTTTCGCTTTCTCTGCTTCTACTTTCTTATTGGAAGAGACAATCGACGAAATAAGCATGAGAAGGAAGATGGCAGCCAGACCCGCAACGACGTATGACGGATTTGTCTCACCAATATAGAAAAGAACAGCAGCTCCAGCAAGTGCGAGAATGAACAATACTGTATTGCGTATCTTCTTCTTTTTCCCATTCTGCAACGCTCGATTCAGGCTGTCTTTTGCCTCCTCAATCCTCGCTGTCGCTTTATTTTCTTCCTCTATTATACGATCTGCGGCCTGTGAGAAATAATCAAAAAGAATCCTCGCCTCATCCTCATAGATGCTCGATGAATCCTGGTACAGCTTACCTTGCATTCCATAACCTCCCCAATATTTATCAGCTTCTGATGCTCAAACGACGTTTAACAAGAAAACGCAACATGGAAATACTGCCATCACACTCACTTGCCTTGCGGGACGATATTTCAGTCAGCGTCTCAGCAATCTGCTTATCGAGTGCGGCTGCTTCTGCTTTATTGCACGGTGCAATATGTGCGTAATCATCATAGAGAGATGAGAGAAGTGAGAGATTGTCTCCCTCAAGCCCTTTAGCTTCCATCTCATCCAGAGTCTTTCTGAATTGTGCCCTGATATCTTTGACGCTTTGCAGATTCTCCATTTGCACTTTTGTGCTCTCCTTGGAAGCAGAAGCACTGAAGAATGCAATCATGATCCCAATTACACCAACGAGCAATATGACGACCTGAATTACAATCTGCGTCTTCATCGATGCTCTGAAGAGTGACAGAATGCATGCGATCACAAGAGAAAGGACAGTATAGAGAACCTGAGAAATAAGCACAGGCATGATTGATGTGATCACACCTTCATCATTCCTATACTGTGCAGTAAAGAAGAGTGAAGCCCAGTTCACTGCAATCACAAAAGGAATAAGGACAAGGAAGAAAACACTCTGTGAAGAATATGGCGTACTAGCAAAAGCTACAAAGAGAAGTACATAGATTGCAGCAATGATTAAAGCAATCAGAGAGATATAAATCCTAAGTGATTTCGTTTTCATAACACACCTCAGAGCTTAGCACCACAATTTGGACAGAACTTTGTACCCGGTGTTACGGGAGCACCACAAGATGGGCAGATGTACCCGGAGTCAGACATAACATCATTCTTGTTTACAAGCGCTGTACCGCAGCTCACGCAGCGCTTAGCATTTTCAGAGTTGTCAGCTCCGCAGACAGGACAAGGATTATACTTATTACCACAGTGCGGACAGAACTTGCTTGTACTCGGATAGCTCTTGCCGCAGTTTGAGCAGTAGACTACCTTTCTACCCTGCTGTCTTGGAGCCTGGGGCTGGAACCCTCCTTGATTTTGTTGCGTTGGATTCTGTCCAGGCACTTGCATCATCTGAGAACCAAAGCCAGTCATGCCTCCACCGAAAGCTCCTGTCAGCATAGCCATACCAAGGATTCCCATATCTCCTCCAGGGCCTGTGACTGCATTATTGGCAATCTTCATTGCCTGTTCTTGCTGCCATGTATATCCAGCGATATTCTGAGCAGATGAAGATGCGATAGCTTCCAGAACCTTCCTTCCAACGGAATCTGATTCATCAATGCTTATATCTGTAATGAAGAAGCCGGGGATAGCTAATCCATATTTCGCCCAGAAAGGAGTCATCTGCTTGCCTACTGCATCAGCTATCTCCGTAAGGCGGGCTGTAATCTCCGTCACAGAAACACCATTATTAGAGATGTAGTTCACAATTGCATTCTTAGTATATTGCTCAATCATGCCGGAAAAATGCTCCGTAATTTGAGGAGCTGTAAAGCGCTCAACATTTCCGACAAGTTCGGCAAGGAATCTTTCTGAGTTCTCGATTCTCAAGCCATAGCGTCCGCTAGCTACAAGAGGCACGACAGAGAATCTGCTGTCAGAGACCATCATCTTCGAACAGTGCCAATCAATATTCAAAGGTGCTCGCTTGTTTACGAACCAAAGTTCTGCCGTAAAGGGATTCTTGCCTCCGAATGGAATACCCCAGAGTTTACATATACCAGGAATGTTGGCAGAAGAGAGCGTATGGCGCCCTGGTCCAAGCCTGTCAGCAATCTCACCTTTAGAGAAAAACACAGCTTCCTGTGATTCATTGACAATGAC
>JADIMT010000045.1 GCA_017694595.1 Candidatus Ornithospirochaeta stercoripullorum
CATGAAGACAGTGCATCTGGAACCGAGATCGACAGGTGCTTTTGCTGTAACTGCGAGGGAAGCGAATTCTTCCGCACTCTTTCCCAGTGCATTGGCAAAAGTCTGCAAGAATGAGCCACAGCCCGATGAGCACGCTTCATTGAGAAAGATGTCATCGATGACGCCATCGCGTATACGGAAGCATTTGATATCCTGTCCTCCGATATCTATGATGAAGTCCACATCGTCCATGAAGTGCTTTGCACCGATGAAATGAGCCTCAGTCTCCACAAGTGAATAGTCGAGAGAGAACGCAGTTTTCATCAGATCCTCTCCATAGCCTGTAGAAGCGGATCCCGCTATCGTTATATCAGGATAGCTCTCATAGAATGTTGAGAGGAAGGAATGAATCGCTTGTACAGGATTGCCATTATTAGGACTGTAGCGTGAAAGAAGCAAGTCACCATTCTCTGCCAGGATGCATGTCTTTATAGTCGTCGAACCGGCATCGATGCCTAGGTATGCTCTACCTGTATAAGTTCTCGGATCCCTGATAGGCACTGAAGCTTTTCTATGCCTTTCGGAGAATGCTTTGTACTCTTCTTCCGAGTTGAAAAGAGGTTCAAGCTTGATGAAGCTGGAGTGTCCTTTGTAGCTTTCAAGCGCTTTGATGATCTCTGAAATCCTCATCACTTTCCCTCCAGGGGAAAGCGCGGAGCCCATAGCGACGTAGTAGAGGGAATTCTCTGGACAGATTCCAGTTGTCTTTATAGCTTCATCGAAGAAGTATCTCAGACGCGGAATGAATGTCAGAGGGCCTCCGAGATAGATGACTTTGCCTTCTATTTTCCTACCTTGAGCCAGGCCTGCAATCGTCTGATTGACGACAGCTACAAGAATAGAGGAGGCTATATCTTCTGTCTTGGCACCTTGGTTGATCAGAGGCTGTATATCAGATTTTGCGAAGACACCGCAGCGGGAAGCGATTGTGTAGATTGTCGTCGACTTCTCGCTTAAATCATTCATGTCCTCCATGCTGATTCCCAGAAGCGTTGCCATCTGGTCAATGAATGCGCCTGTACCACCGGCACATGTGCCATTCATCCTGACTTCAAGACCATGATTGAGGAAGAGGATCTTCGCATCTTCTCCTCCCAATTCGATGATAGTATCTGTATCAGGGATGAATGTCTTAGCAGCCGTTCTGGTTGCATAGACTTCCTGAACGAATGGAATTGCAGCAGCTTCCGCGAGTCCCATGCCAGCAGAACCGGAGAGTGAGATGGAAACTTCCTGATCTCCGATTTTCTGCATCATCTGATCAAGCATCTCCCTGCCTTTCTCTATGATCTGTGAGCGGTGCCGCTGATAATCACTGTAGATGAGCGTGTTATCCTCGCTCAATGCTACAGCTTTCATAGTAGTAGAACCGACATCGATACCGACTTTCAGCATATCAGTAAGAAGTTATAGAAAAACAGATTAATGAGCAAGTGCCATTGTCACAACCATGAGCAACAGTAGCATTACAATTGCTATGATTGTATAGCGTATCAGGAATTCCTTTCTCTCTTCTTTCTTCAGCGATAGCAACACGAAGAGAGCGGGTAGGGAAGAGAGCGTTCCGAACGATGAAGCGTTCAGAGCTCTTAACAGCAAGCCATGATCTGCATTCTGGTAAAGCGTGATGGCAGATGCTGGGAATTGTCCTATGATTTCTCCAAGCACTACTGTTTTCCAATAGCTTCCCTCTGCGAAAAACGGAACAAGGAACGGTTCCAGGCATTTGCCGGCGATGGACAGGAATAGTGCTGAGAGTATAAAGCGGTAATCAGCTTGCACAAAGACTTTCCTGTCAAAGAGCAGGATGATGATCACTGAGAAGAAGAGGATATCTGGCCAAGAGAAGAGCGAGAAGGATGTGAGCGTGATGATGAATGCAAAACAAGCATAGAACATCCTCAGGCCTTTGTTGCCGCTTGGCGGAGTGCTTTCATCTGTTATGTAGGTTTTCTCAACAGTCCTTTTCCCAAGCATAATGGGAATCATCAAGGCAAGAACGGGACTGGAAGCAATTACGAGAGGCCCCATTGTCGTGATGAATGGTGCTTCAATGCTTCTGTGGTAAATCATGTTCCCAATCGATCCTGCGGGCAGGAACATGCCTCCCGCTGTCGCTGCTGCTGTGATCATTGCAGCAAATGATGGAACAAGCTCGCTTCTTTCCTTCCTTTTCAATATAGCTGAAGCAAGCGCTGTCAGAGCTGGCGCTGCAAAGAGCGCTGTGATGAATGGAGAGAGAATGAATGCAATGACTACGAAGAATGCTGCCGTCGATCCGAGATGCGTGAATACGGAAGCGCTTCTTTCGATGGCTTCAATCATTTTCTCTTTTCTTATTCCAGCAACTGTAAGCGTCATGACGAAGATCATAGCAAGCCCATTCCATTCCAGCGATACAATCATCTCCCCCGTTGGAGGGGTGATGATGAAGGAGAGAAGCATGAGAATGAAAGCAGCTAGCGTTGGGAGCCAGGCTTTAAGCTTCTTCACTTGTCTCCTCCCTGCCCATGGCATCGAATGCATAGACTTTCGTATTCTTTACAGCTTCGTCGATGAAACGTTCCATACCAAGCTCTGCAAAATGTCTTTTCGCTACTTCTTTGATAGGCCTTGTGACAGGATGCTTTGGCGAGAATACGACACAGCAGTCTTCATAAGGCAGTATGGAGGTCTCATACGAGCCGATTGCGACAGCTTTCTCTGTAATCTCTTCCTTGTCCATACCAGCAAGGGGACGGAGCACAAGAAGCTCTGTCATGCTATCTGTAAAGGACATCGCATCGAGCGTCTGGGAGGCAACTTGAGAGAGCGCTTCTCCTGTGACGATTGCGGATGCTCCGTTTTCTTTCGCGATTCTCTCTGCTGTCTGCATCATTGATGCACGGAACATCAGTGTTGCTTCTTCTTCATATCCATTGTCCCTGATATGCTCCTGTCCTGATGTGAATGGCACGACGAAGAGTCTCATGCCTCCAAGATATGGGGCGATGATCGAAGCAAGCTTCTTGACTTTGTCAAGCGCAAGCTCTGAAGTGTATGGGTATGCGTGGAAGTAGATCGCATCCAGCTTCAATCCTCTCTTGGCCATCATGTAGCCCGCAACGGGGCTATCGATTCCGCCAGAGAGCAGCAACATACCTTTTCCCGCTGTTGCATATGGCAGGCCGCCTTCCCCTTTCTTTTCGCTGGTATATAAGTATACGTTGCTCCTGATTTCACAGGTGAGCGTGTGTTCAGGATGCTTGAGGTCCACACTCATCTCCGGAAAGAGCGTGAAGACAGTATCAGCCAATTCGCATGCAACATCATGAGAAGAGAGAGGAAATGATTTATCTTCTCTCTTTACAGTGACTCTGAAGCTTTCTCCGTTCTTGAAATCAGAGGAGGCGAGGATCTCTTTCGCCTTCTCTTTGATTGCTTCAATTGTTTTATTAGCCTGCCAGGCTCTTGCGAATCCAGTGATGCCCGGAGTTGTGGAGAGCGCTTTCTCTATCATCGCATCATCTGCTTCCTCTGCAATTCTTGCATAAAGCCTGCCTTTCTGCTTCGTGATATCCGAATGATATGGTCTGAGCTTGTTCTTTATATTATGTCTAAGCTGCTTCTCGAAAAGATTCCTGTTGCCGCCTTTGAGTGAGATTTCACCTTCTTTTATCAAATAGAGTTTACCTGGCATTTATCAGCTCCTTGATTATTTCAATAAGTCTTTCCGTCTCTTCTTCAGTCGTGCTGTTTGAAAGAGAGATACGGACTGCGTTCTTTGCTTTCTCCGGTCTTATGCCCATGTGCAGAAGTATCTTCTCTCCTTCGCCTTTCGCATTGTTTGAACATGCGGAGCCTGCAGAAGCCTCTACGCCTTTATCGGAAAGCATTCGCGTGAAGACTTCAGATGGATATGGCGATACAAATGAGATGATGTAAGGGGAGGATTGCTCTGGCGAGAGTATCTCTCTTCCTGATTCCCTGAGCGCTGTGACAATCCGCTCTTTCAGATGCCTTATCCTTGTGCTGTTCTCCTCCATCTGTGGCATCCATTCCTCCAACGCGGCTCTCAGCGCAGAGATAGCTGGAAGATTCTCTGTTCCGCCTCTCTTGCCGTGTTCTTGCCCGCCAGCAGGTGCAAGCGGTCGGAAAGAGGCAGGATTTTTCAGATAGAGCATGCCAATGCCTCTAGGCCCATTGATCTTATGGCCTGAAAATGATGCTCCATCTACATCCCATGCCTTGAGCTGGATAGGACATTTGCCAAGCGCTTGGACAGAGTCAGAGAAGAAGAATATCTTCCTTTTGATGTCCTTCTCATATGTTCTGACTTTCTTCACGAGTTCTTCGATTGGTTCTATTGCGCCTGTGACATTGTTTACAGCCATGATAGCTACAAGCTTTGTATCAGGCGTAAGCTCTGCTTCGAGGTCGGAAGGAGAGACGATTCCATTTCTTGCTTTCAGTTCAGCTGTCTTCCATCCATGCATCTTGAGCACAGGAAGCCAGGAAGCCACAGCTTCATGCTCTACAGATGAGATGATGATCTTCCCCGGTGTCGTCAGAAGCAGTGATGAGAGCACTGCTGCGATTGACTCTGTCGCACCAGATGTGAAGAAGAGATTGCTGCTCTCGATTCCTATCATCTTGGCGCATAGCGCTCTCTCTTCATCCAGTTTTCTTCTTGCTTCCAGTCCCATTCGATGTACTGAGGAAGGATTTGCAGGATAGCTGAGCGCTGTCTCTGTATATGCTTCAAGCGCGCTGCGAGATATCATAGTCGTCGCTGCATTATCGAAGTAAAGATTCATAAGCTAACATTAGATATATATTCACGTTGTTTTGCAAGGCGTGTATCATCATAACCATGGAAAGAATATTCAGCGTGCCTTTGAAGGGCGGAAACTATACAGATGTTTATTTCTCAGAGACAATTGATAAAGAGCGCAGGATTACAAGTGGCAATGCCTTTGCCGTTGCAGACAGTAATAGCTCTCGCTACTTGCCAAGCGGTATTCCTTCTCTCGTTCTTCCTCCGGGGGAAAAGGAGAAGAACTGGGCTGCAGTTGATAAGATCCTCTCATCATCTCTTGCCCATGGGCTTGCCCGTGATTCTGTTTTCATTGGCGTTGGAGGCGGGGTGATTCTCGATATGACTGCGTTTGCGGCTTCGCTTTATATGCGTGGCGCACGGCTTGTGCTGTTTCCTACAACGCTTCTGGCTATGGTTGATGCAACGCTTGGTGGAAAGACAGGCATCGATTACGGTGGTGGAAAGAATCTTGTAGGCACGTTCTACCCAGCAGAGGCTGTGATCATCTCGACATCAACGCTTCGCACGCTTCCTGATAAGGAATTCAGATGCGGTATGGGAGAAGTCGTGAAGCATTCCTTCCTCTCTTCGGATGAGAGGCTCTCTGAATTCCTGCTCACACATAGAGCTGAGATTGAGAGAAAGGATGAGAAGGTGCTGCAGGAGATGATCAGGCTTTCGCTTGAAGTGAAGATAGAGTATATCACACGCGATCCGGAGGAG
The DNA here is from genome assembly GCA_017694595.1 of Candidatus Ornithospirochaeta stercoripullorum. Taxonomy (GTDB): domain Bacteria; phylum Spirochaetota; class Spirochaetia; order Sphaerochaetales; family Sphaerochaetaceae; genus Ornithospirochaeta; species Ornithospirochaeta stercoripullorum. Next base: position 5,561 of record JADIMT010000045.1, read on the forward strand.
AAGAAAGGCATCAGAGGCGCGCTCAACTTGGGGCATACTTTCGGACATGCTCTTGAAGCTCTGCGTGGCTTCTCCCTCTCCCATGGAGAGGCTGTAGCATGGGGAACTGCAAAGGCGCTTCTCGTCGGAAAAGAGCTTGGCATCACTCCTTCATCTTTTGCAGATAGCGGAATAGAGCTGATAAAGAGCTTTGGCTTCGATACTGGGTACAAGCTTCCGCAAGCGGAATTCGATGCCTACTATAAAGCGATTGGAAAAGATAAGAAGAAACGCGGGGGTGAAGTCAGATTCGTGCTTATGGAAGGCCAGGGGAAACCTGCATTGCAACCTCTTCCAGAGAATGTGATAAAAGCCGCGGTCTGCTGCTAAGGAGACATCATGTTTCGTATCACAGTGCTGATGGAGAATAATCTCTCAAGGAACAAGGCGCTCAGGCATGGCCATGGGCTTAGCCTTCTTATCGATACAGGTAGCGACAGGATACTCTTCGACACAGGCCCCGACGATAGTTTCCTCTTCAATGCGAGAAAGCTGGGCCTATCCCTTGATAATCTCTCTGCAGTCGTCCTGAGCCATGGCCACTACGACCATGCATCAGGGTTCAGGGATTTTGTCGAAGCAAAGCATTGTGCTCCATCTCTTTTTGTGGGCAAAGGCTTTTTCAGCAGAAAGTTCGCAGCCAAGGGGCGTGTCTATTCCGATTTGTCAGCAGGTTGGGGCAGGCGCTTCGCAGAGAACCATGGTTTTACAGTCTTCGAGCTCAGTGCGGATGCCCAAGTTGTCCCCGGCATCTATGCAATTCATGGCTTTCCACGCTTGCATAGAGAGGAGACTATTGCCTCTGAATATGTGAAAGAAAGCATAGCAGGCTTTGTCCATGATGATTTCTCAGATGAGATTGCACTTGCTATCGAGACGAAAGATGGCATTGTACTTGTGACGGGCTGTGCTCATCCAGGAATAATGAATATTGCAGATACAGCTTCTGCGCGCTATGGCGCGATAAAAGCAGTTGTGGGTGGCATCCATCTTGGAAATGCAGATGATGCCCGTGCCGGACAGGCTGTCGATTATCTTTACAGCCTTGGCGTCAGAGAACTCTTCCTGTGTCATTGCTCTGGAGAGAAATGCGCGGAAAGAGGCTCTCGGATTGCTGCAGGTGATACATTGTTCTTCTTTTGATTTTCAGGATGAGGAGCATTTGCGAAGTGCCATGCTCCTCAGTCATCCATATCCAGAGCTGTAGTGATCCGCTGCTGCAGCTTAAGTATCTTCTTCCTGAGCCTTTCCTGCTTCCGGGGTATTCTGTCGATCATGGAGGAGAGCGAGAAGAGCGTCTCCTTTGCAGATGCGCCGATGCTTGGCATAGGAGCGAGAGAATACTTTCCTCCTCGGTCTACGACAGCAAGGAATGAGAATTCCTTCTTTCCTGTTGCAAATGGCATGAATGCGCAATCAAGCAACGCTTCAATCTCACCGAATTCACGGCGTGCAGGATCGAATTTGCCTTTTATCTTCGTCCTTGAAGGTTTTGAGACTTGCGGTATCAGGCTGATTTCCTTATCGATTCTTGAGGCTTTCACCTGTGTCTTCGAGATGCACTCTGCGCATTTGAGATAGAACTTCACAGCCCCTGAGCGTACGTTGAGCTTCTTGATATCCATAAGTGGTACGAGATAGATGGGCTTGCCTCTTTTGTCAGAAACCGCGTATTTTTCCATCTCATCCTTTGCTGATAGCTGCTTCAGCCGGGCTTTTTTCTTCTCTTGTGGCAGTCTGAGCTCATGAAGCAGATCCGGATCCACATGTTCTATCCAGTCCTTCCTCAATGGCGAGACTGTACGTGCATACATCTTTGTCGTTTGCACGATCTCTCCCGCGAGAATGTAATCAGGAGGAATTGAGAACCATGCAGAACCCGGGTGTATGAGAATCTTGTCAGCAGTGAGCGATCTGTACGAGAAGCGATCAATGCGCATGCATACATACTGCCTCAAGCCGGATGCCAGACAGCAGAAATACTCTGGGATGGAATGTCGATCTGGAATGGGGATTCCCATCTGTGAGACAATCGATTCAAGCTGCTGGTCGATGTGGACGATCTCTTCCATTGACTCATAATCCAGATAATGCCTCTTCGCGTACGCCTCCCTCTCTTTCTTTCCCGCAAGCTTCCTGTATGAAGTGAACAGCGAAAGCATGGTGCCAAAATCACCATACATTTTGTCAGAGAGAGCATGATGGGCATCGCGCGCTTGCAATTCCTCGCCAGGCGGTAGGATATAAGGTGTTTTTGCAGAGAGGAATGCCACTGCTATAAGCACATCTGCAATTACATCAGGATAGTTCATGATAGATTCTACAATGACTCTTGATAGGCGTGGCAGGAGCGGGAAGAGTATCATCATCCCTCCGATTCTGGTCAGATGATGATTCCGCTCTATGGCGCCTATGATCAGCAGAGTCTCTTCAGCAGAGCTGAGTGCACTTTTCTTTGGAGGTGTGATGAACGGGAATGATTCTGTATTGTAGATTTCCAGTTCACTCATTCTCAGTACAACTTCAGCTAAGTCAGAGTGCAGGATCTCCTCTTCAGAGTACTCTGGACGCATCGTGTAGTTCTCTTCGCTGTAAAGCCTGAAGCAGCGGCCTGGGGCTGTTCGTCCCGCTCTTCCTTTTCTCTGATCTGCGGAAGCTCGGGAGATTGGCATCGGAAGAAGCGCTGATGTGAAGTTCTTCTGGTTGTAGAAGTTGATCTTCGCCATACCTGAATCTATTACAGTTCTCACGCCATCGATTGTGATTGATGTCTCTGCAATGTTTGTGGAGACAACAACTTTCATCTTACCTTCCTTTGTTGGTATGAAAACTCGTTCTTGTTCTTCTTTTGAGAGCCTGCCATAGAGAGGGTATATCTGATAATTCCCTTCGGGATCTGAGTATTCAAGCTCCTCGATGCATCGTTTTATCTCAGCTTCTCCGGGAAGGAAAATCAGTACATCTCCCTCTTTCTCGTTCCATGTCTTTCTTACGATTGAAGCAATTTTCGGATAGTAGTAATCCTCAGTGTCCCTTGTAAGTACAAGCGGGACATAACTGACAGTGACAGGGTAGGGGCGCGAATCAATGGAGACTATCGGTGCATTATCGAAGAATGTAGAGAAAGATGTGGCGTTGATAGTTGCACTGGATATGATGATCTTCAGGTCTTTTCGTACAGCTGTTATCTCTTTCAGCAGGCCGAGTATGAAGTCAATATTAAGACTTCTCTCATGCGCTTCATCGACCATTATCACTGAATATTTAGAGAGAGTCCTGTCAAGCTTCACTTCCTGCAGCAGAATTCCGTCCGTCATGATCTTGATCCGTGTTGTCTTGTCAGAAGTGTCAGCGAATCGCATTTTGTACGCGCAGTACGAAGCTGTATCATCAATCTGCTTTTTTATGAACTCGCAGACTGAGACAGCTGCGATACGCCGTGGCTGCGTGATACCTATGATGCCTTCTGCATCATATCCGGCTTCTCTCAGTATGAGAGGAATCTGTGTTGTCTTGCCAGATCCTGTAGGGCTTTCAACTATGATAGTCTGATGTACTGAGAGCGCGTTTAGTATCTCCTCCCTGTGCTTGTACACAGGAAGGGATCTGAAATCTGTCAATGTCTTTTTCCTTCTGCTATGTGCTTGAGCGCGTCTTCACCTGCCTCGGTTTCCCTTGTTCTCAGGTCTTTTACTGTATAGCTATCCTCCGTAAGTGTCAGAAGGTATGGAATTGAATTCGCTTCTGCAAATGCGTAGATTTTCTTCATCTTTGCATCAGGGTTGAGATAGATAGCGGTATTCAGCCCCATCGCTCTCGCATTCCTTGCGATGAGGGAAGCTTTTGCCTCTTCTCCTTTTTGCAGGACTATGAGGAGATCTGCTGAAGCAGAGTTTGTCAACAGAGGGCTTTTCAGCTCATCGAGCGCAGCAAGCAGTCTATCAAGGCCTATTGATGCTCCAACACCAGGCAGCTTCTCTTTCATGTAAAGCGAGGCGAGATCGTTATAGCGGCCACCTGAGCAGACAGAGCCGATGGACTGGAGATCGGTCAGGAATGTCTCATAAACGATGCCTGTATAGTAATCAAGGCCACGGGTGATAGATGGATCGAAGATGAATGACTTCTCGATTCCAAGCGATGAAAGGATTGAATAGATTTCCCTCATCCTTTCGCTTTCCTCGCTTCTTCCTCCGGAGAGGGATTCAAGCTTCTCCAGCGTCTCCATGAACGAACAGCCATCTCCAGATGTGATGAACGCGATGATCTTCTCCGCTTTCTCTTCTGAAGCTGTGATCTCAGTCAGCGCTTTTTTTACTTCCTCTTCTCCGATTTTCCTGAGTTTATCGACAGTCCTGAGAATCTCTACGCTGTCTTTCTCTGCATCCAGCTGGGACAGGAAGCGTGTGAAAAGGCCACGGTGAGAGAGGTGGAACTTGTAGTTCTCTATGCCAAGCGCAGCAAACGATGCATGCATCAGCGAAAGAATCTCCGCATCCGAGAGTGCGTTGTCAGCACCGACGATATCGAAATCACACTGTGTGAATTCCCTGTATCTACCTTTCTGAGGGTTCTCTCCGCGCCATACTTTCGAGATATGATAACGTTTGAATGGCACACCGACTTCATCGTGGTGGCTTGCCATGAATCTGGCGAAAGGGACAGTGAGGTCAAAGCGCATGGCGACATCGCGTCCACCATTGTCCTTGAAGCGGAAAATCTGCTTGTCTGTCTCGCCTCCGCCCTTGCCGAGAAGTACTTCCGTGTACTCTAGCACAGGTGTGTCGATAGGTGCAAAGCCGTAGGATTCGAATTGGTCCTCCAGCACTCTGATAATCTTTTTCTTGGGAATCTCATCTTTGGGAAGGCTGTCCCGGAATCCCTTGAGAATGACTGGTTCAATCATGATTTGATGATAACAGATAAGATGATATGTAACTAGTTGCTCCACTCACTCTTTTCAACTAAAGTAAAACTGTGTTCATACGTTATAAGAATGACGGAAAGGGACGGAGTGTTCCTGTTGCCAGGATCTACACGCAGAAGGAACATCCGATAACCAATAGCCAGATAGATAAAGATGCCCTCTGGGCGATAAGGAAAATACAGCAAGCCGGCGGAGAAGCTTATATCGTCGGTGGCGCGATCAGAGATATGCTGCTCTCTCGGAAGCCAAAGGATTTCGATATCGCAACATCTCTCTCCCCCAGGCAGGTGCAGCGCCTTTTCTGGAATGCCAGGATTATCGGACGCAGATTCCGTATCGTGCATCTGTTTTTCGGCAGCAAGATCATCGAGGTGACCACATTCAGATCGGATGAGGAGAATTTCGAGGATGGCAGGAACAATGTCTTCGGAACGATAGAGCAGGATGCCAAGCGCCGTGACTTTTCAATCAACAGCCTCTATTACAAT